>DASVMC010000728.1:0-7346 GCA_036384555.1 Niabella sp.
TTTAAAGGTGTATTAAAAAAATTTTCCGGAAGCGATAAACAATTTATAAACGCTGTGGCCCTTATTCTTCAATTTTCGTAATTAAAGAATCGTTGGGCCCCCCACGACCACTTTCTATATCTGCAACAGTAGCGGCCGTATGTCCGTCTTCCGTTTTCTGAAACAGTTCCACCACCGTTTGCTTACGCGCGGTGGTCCACCGGCCCAGGGTGATGTTATATACGCCACCCATCATATTGAACAAGCCGGCATCTGTAGCCGCGGTTGGATGCGCGGCATTTATTGCATAAGGCATATTGGTGGTATTGCCGGGGGAGTTAAAGTACAGATACGGCTTTATTTCCGGCTTATAGGTATCCTGATTGATGCCTACTGAATACATAGAATACCAGTCGTTATTACAGATGCGGTAGCCCTGTATGGGTGATTTGGAGGGGTCATAAACGCCCGTTTTTCCACCTGAATTTATAAATAAAACATCTTCCGGAATAGACGATTCCTTCACGGTTGTATCTTTAAATATTGCTACGGCACTGGCATTTCCGCTATTGGCAAAGGGACCGGTTTCACTAAAGGTACTGGGCCGGAAAAGCCCTCCGTCACCCGGGTTGGTCGGCCCACCTTTTACGTTCAGATACGTTGTTCCATACCAGTTGGTTTCTGCAGGGAAAGAAACGGTGCCGGCATTGCCGTTGATTTTCCTGTTCTGAAAGCCAAAGTAAAAGAATTGTCCCTTTAAGGCTTTGCCTGATGCGATGTTCCATTTAATGGTGCGTTGTCCTCCTGTGGCCCAGCCGGCATCTAATGTTACAGGGGTAGAAGCACCGGCATTGTTGCAAAAGACAATACTGTAGGGTGTTTCAGCAAAATCAATATCGCTGGTGGCCATCATTTGTACATATTCATTACCTCCATCTCCTCCTTTAGGATCGCCCAAAAAACCGGTTATAAGCAGGTCCTGCGCAGATGAGCCCATATTAACAATATCCGTTCCTTCTCTTGTCCTAAACTGCATCGTACTATCCGGATTGATAAAGGGAATGCCCACGTAAGCAGCCAGCGCATACGGAGCGCTATTCGCATATGGTGCAGCCGGATCGGTGTAAATTTCCAGATTGCCAAAGCCATCATTGATTACTTTAGTGCCACTGATCACATCCCCCGGTTTAGGTGCAGGGTTAAAGCTGGACTTATTAAAGAGGCAAAGGGTGTTTTCATAAAAATCGGGGTGCTTTTTTAATTCTGCTATATTTATGGCGTTTACGTCAAGAAATCCTTTTCCCTGGGGAGTAACATTGGATGCTGCCAGGCCGGTAATGGTTAAAATACCGTTTTTACGGGTTAATACCCCGCCGGTAATGTCTATATTAACAGAATCGCCAGGGTGGTAGCTGGCCGCAGCAGCGCCAATATCAATGGCGATACCTCTTAGCAACTCCAGCCTGCGCTTATCCTGCACCACCAGCAACCCTTCCGGCATATTTCCGGCAGTATGATCCGATACGACTACCGCGGCCAGTTTAGAGGCCTCAGCAAGACTTTCCCGCGTAATGGTTACATCCTGCCCTTTGTATAACAAACGTAGGTCTGAAATAGCAATTACCTCATACGGCTTGCCGCCGGGATAATTTTCGTAGGTGTTTTTGGTACAGCTGCTGATTACTGCAACGGTACTTAACACTAAAAAAAGATTAAATATATGTTTCATCTCTGCAGATTTTTGACCACCTGTCACCAATTTCTATGTGCCTGTGTGGTGTATATTTTTAAGTTGTTTAATACGCCTGCCTAAGGCTTTTGCCACCATACATTGGTATTGATCTGGTCGGGACCCTGTGCGGCCACCGCGGTTTTGTAATTAGTGGGATTGGCCGATTGCACATATACGGGATATACCAGGCGGGCGGGCATTACCCCTCCATTCTTTAAGCCGGGGCCTTTGGGCAGTTCAGGATGCCCTGTACGCCTGTATTCAAACCATTGTTGCAGATCGGTCATAAACAGGGCATAGTATTTTTGCTGCATTATCAGTTCCATTTTCCGATCTAAAGAAAGATCATCGGTCCATACTACGCTACCCGCTCCCAGGTTGTCCAGGTGCTTGGTAAAGTCTGTGGAATTTACATCATCCGGAAAATCGGGTACCCAATAATTGATAGCTGCAGCAATACCCTGGTAAAAACTGGCTTTTGCGTCCCCGCTGATCCATCCTTTGGGAATGGCTTCGTCCAGTATGAATTGTACTTCGGCATATTGCATAATGATACCCGTTAAAGGGTTTTGCTGAAGCGACATTACACCGCCGGTGCTGGTATTATCATTACTTTGAAAATAACACCCTTTCGCATCACCATGACCGGGAAGATAGCCGCTTTCCACGCCTAACCAGCCACCGCCGCTCGCCTGTGCAATGCCCAGGCGACCGATGCTTCCGTATCCGTAGGGTTTTCCTGACTGCAGCCTGGGGTCGTTCCATATTACCAGGTTATCTATAAAAAAACTGCAGATTGCCGGGGATCTGAAATCCTGCGCGCGGACCCCGTTCACATAGGGAGAGGTGTAGGGGTCTGTAGTGCTTTTTCCCCCGGTCCAAAGGATCCTTGCACAATCCGCATTAGAGGTCATAATGGGATAGTCTGCCGGGTTTTGAACGATTTCTTTTATCTTATCCTGGCATTGCTGCGCAACCTCTGCTTTTCCTGAAATGCGCAGTAGTAATCTTAAATAAAGAGAGTTCCCGAATTTTCTCCATTTCGCAATATCCCCGTTGTAAACCGGATCACTCGAAACGACAATGGGTGTGTTGCTGGTCAGCAATTCATTGGCTTCTTCCAGCTTTTTAAACAAGGCAAGATAAATGTCCTTTTGCCGGTCAAACGCCGGCTGCACGTTCCCTTGTGAGCCGCCCGTCCAGCCCTTCAGCGCGTCTGTATAAGGAATATCCCCATATGTATCGGTCAGATTAGAAAAGATCCATGCCTCGCAAATGCGGGCAATGCCCTGGTAGGAAGTGTTCACATTATCCCCGTTCGTTGCCAGGCTGTCGATGTTTCTGAAGTTGGTCAACTGTACATACCAGGCATTCCATAAATAGTCTGACTGGGTAGACCTGAAGGCATAGCGCATTACGGTATTATCGCCATCGCTGATGCTTACCGTAACCTGCATCAGTTCATTATTAAAGCTCCGGTTACGGGTCATGCCCGGCCAGAGTGCATTGTATACTGCCGGCGCCAGCAGTTTGTCGGCCGTAGTATGCAGAATATTGATAGGATCTATATTTAGCTCTTCAAATCCTTTTTTGCAGGAGTATAACGTTGATACCATCAACAACACCAGGGATCCGATAAAAAGTTGCTTTTTCATATTAAAAAATTAAAATCCAATAGATAAGTTAAAACCTACAGTACGTGTGGAAGGGAACTGGCCTACTTCAAACCCCGTTACGATATCCGTTCCGCTCAAGGTTCCGAATTCCGGATCAAACATTGGCCAGGGCGACCAGATAAACAGATCGCGCCCGTAAATACCCACCATAGCTGATTTTAATCCGATTCTTTTCAACATTTTTGGTCTGAAAGAATAATAGATAGATGCTTCCCGGAACTTAATAAAGTCTGTACTAAAGGTACTGCCCTCTGCGTTATAGGAGCCCATATTATATTGATAGTACTGGTCAATATCTGTGGCGACCACGTCGTTCTTCTTATAGCCGATTACATCACCATTGTCGTTCGTTACCTCCAACACTCCATTACCAATGATGCCATTATACCGGCCCGGCAGCGTTGACTTGAGCTTTCCCTGCTCTACCATTTTATAATGCATAAGAGAATACGCTACTGCACCGGCCTGCGCATCAAACAGCACCTTTAAACTGAATTGCTTATACCGGAATGTATTGCCCAGGCTTGCTTTGTATTTGGGTGTTGTATTACCCAGATAAATGATGTTGCTCGTGATTTTGGGGAAGCCGGTGGTGGGATCAAAAATCACCTGCCCGTCCGGGCTCCGCTGGTATCCCAGGCCATACAGATCACCCATACTGCCGCCGATAGTGGCTACAATCTGGCCGCTTGCTATCTGGCCGGATCTTAACAGGATCGTACTGTCCGGCATTGAAACGATCTTGTTTTTATTGGAAGCAAAGGTGGCAAACACTTCCCAGTTAAAACCGCTTTTATTTACAATCGGTTTACCATTCACTGCTATTTCCACACCCTGGTTATTCACTCTGCCGGCATTGATCACGGCCGCATCATAACCGGAAGACCGGTCCAGTGTTCTTGTTAAGATCTGATTTTTGGTATTTCCCCAATAAACAGCCAGGTCAAGCCCCAGGCGGTTTTTGAAAAACTGCAGCTCCGTACCCAGCTCAAAAGTTGTGGTCAGCAGGGGCTTCAGGTTCTCATTGGGTAATACCCTGGGGTTGCTTAACGCGCTATCCGGGAAGAGCCCGCCAGCGGTTGCCAGCAGATAGGTATATGCCGTTCTGTACGGCGTGGTGCTTCCGCTTCCCACCTGCGATATGGAGGCTCTTAGCTTTGCATAACTAATGGCATCCGGAAGCTTTGTAAAGTCGGACAGTATGAAGCTGGTATTTAAGGAAGGGTAGAAGAACCCTACATTATCCGTTCTGTCCGCAGTGGCTAATACACTGTTCCAGTCCTGCCTGCCGGTCAATTCGGCAAACAGGTAGTTCTTATAACTAAAATTCACAATTCCATAAATACTATTGATCTGGTAACGGCTGGTATCCGGGAAATACGTCAGCCCGTACAGGTTATTATCCAGGTTATACATACCCGGATAAGGAGAGCCGTTCAGCGAATCCGGGAACTTCAGCCCATCGGCCCTTACATCTGTTTTATTGTATTCATTCCTCAGCTGGCTTCCGCCCAGCGATACACCGATTTTTACATCATTTGACAAGCTCTTATTATACCGGGCTAAAAAGTCATAGCTGATCTCCCGGGCGTAAACATTTTGCTTTCGCACGGAACCCTGCGTTAGCCTTGTGCCGGCATCATAGGGGCGGTCCTGTTCCCGTTTATCATTAGACCAGTCCAGGTTGCCGCGCACCATCAGACTAAGCTCATTGGTAAGCTGATAGTTTAACTGCACATTACCGGTTACATTGTTGCGCCGGGTTTTATTTAAATATTCATTTACGATTGCAAATGGATTTTGAGGATAGGTGCTAAAAGGATACCTGATTTTCCGGTACATACTGTCGCTGCTGTAGTTACTGCCCGGGGAACCCATCCAGTAATTCCTGAGCCAGTTGAAATCCGCATTAGGCTGCCAGAAAATATACCAGTACATCAGCGACTGGTTACCGTAACCGGCAGCCGGCAGGTTGTCACTGCTTCTGTACCCGTAATTTACTTTAGTTGTCAGCTTTAGTTTTTTGGTAATATCTGTGCTGGTTGACAGGCTTGCAGACTTGCGGTCAAACCCGGTATTTGGTACGATCCATTTGTTATTTTGTGCAGCGCCGGTAAGGCGGTACGCCGTAGTACCAATTTTTCCATCAAGCCCCAGGTTGTAGGTCATGTTTTTACCCTCATCCCAGAAATCATTAATATTATTATACGGTACCCAGGGAGTTCTTTCTGTTCCCCTGATCTGTGTTACCGGGTCATATTGGTAAAAGGATTGCCCGTCAAATTTAGGGCCGTATGCAGAGCTGGTTCCGCTGGTGCTGGCGCCGTCCTCTGTAGTTCCGTAGGAATAGTAATTGGCGCCGCCGGTGCCCTGGCCATATTCATATTGAAGGTCCGGGGAGCGGTTTAATGATTCCATGGAACCATTTACAGAAAACCGTACATTGATCTTGCCTTTCTTTTTTACGCTGGAAGATTTGGTCGTAATAATAATGGCGCCGTTTGCCCCGCGTTGCCCGTATAAAGCGGCGGCAGCCGGACCTTTCAGCACGGAAACACTTTCAATATCCTCCGCATTTATATCATTAACAGAGCTGCCATAGTCGGCCGGCAAATTATCACTGTTGGTTGCATACACATTATCTGAAGCATTTGCAGAACGTTTACCACTACTGTTATTAATAACCACACCATCTACAACAATCAGTGCCTCATTGTCGCCGGTAAGATTGTTTTCCCCGCGCAAAATGATCTTGTTAGAACCCGCAGGGCCGGAGCCGGAACGTATTAAATTCATACCGGCCACCTTTCCGGAAAGCGCATCCGTCCAGTTAGAAGACACCGCATCTGTTAGCTGTGTACTGTCAATTTTAGTAAGCGCATATCCTAAGGACCGGTCTTGCTTTTTAATTCCCAATGCCGTTGTAACAACAACTTCATTCTCCTGTTTTCCCTCTGTTTCAAGCAATATATTAAAGGAGGTCTGTTGCTCTACTTTCCGTTCCTGCTGTTTATAGCCAACAGAAGAAAAAACAAGTGTTTCACCAGGTGCTGCAGGTATGGCATAATGCCCGTCTGCACTGGTTACGGTTCCCCTGGAGGTGCCTTTCACCAATATAGTTACATTGGCAATTGGCTCTGTTGTTTCTTTGGAAGTAACCATACCACTTACTGTTTTGCGCTGGGCCTGAACCAGTACAGGAGCCAGTAGCAGTAAGTAAAACAGCAGACAGCTGTTTCTTAATGATTTCTTTTTTCTCATTTGCTGCATTTTAATGCGTTTCAGATTGATGAATTAATAAAAAAATAGCCTGTGGCTTTATTGATTAAAGCCGGATTATACCGTTTTTATACTTTGTTTATTTTCCCAGAATTACTTGCGAAACTGACTGATCGCAAAGAGGTCGCAAATATATCAATGCATCAGAAGGTAAATAATGTGTCAACCGTTTGTTAACCAAAACATAATCTAACGCATGTTCTTGTTTTAGGCAGAGCTGTATCATATGGCATTCGCTTTTGTTATTGTTTATAGAAGATATTCTTTTGCAAGTATGGTAAACCGTTTTGTTTCTGCCGCAGCCCAGGCTTCGTCCTTATGTAATGCCTGTGCCATAAGCGCTGCTACTTCCCCGGCTATGCGTATGCTTTCTTTTGCATCCAGGAACAATGCTCTTGTTCTGCGCGCTAAAAAATCTTCAACCGTTCGCGCCATCTCATGCTGTACCGCCCAATGCAGCTGCGCCTGGTTCAGCTTCAGCTTTTCACTGATCCAGTGCCCGTTGCTTGCTGCTTTTATTTTTTCTGCATCACTTCCGTAGAAATAAAAAGGATCCGACCAGTTCATATCCATTGCATACCCATGAATGTGCAGGCCGGGGGTTACTGTTTTTTTTGCAGGCCAGTTCAGCCTTCCCTCAATTGCTGTAACCATATCTTCCCCCATTTTCCGGTAAGTGG
>DASVMC010000729.1:0-4558 GCA_036384555.1 Niabella sp.
CCTGGTCTCATTGGTGCCTCCACGAGACCCAAAATAGCAGATGCTGTAATTTTTTGATGGATTGAGATTCGATATTTTAATAACACTTTGTTTTATAAGCAAGTCGCCAAATAACGCTTTGGAATTCCCAAAATAAGAATTTCCTGAAACTGATGCCGGCATATTAAACACTGTAGTGGTGTTTTTCACTCCATCCATATTGACGTTATTGAAACGCTCTGTAATAGTTAGTCCCGCAGGGGTCACAGCGCCTTCTTTATTCCTCAAATAGGAAATAGCGGTATTGGCTTCAGGACTGGTAAGTCCGTTCCATCCAAATACAGGAACTGCCTGTGCAACATCCACAAAAACAGGAGTTGTCAGATCCGGTGCGGGAAACTGTTTATACCCCACAAGATCTGTGACCGAGTATTTGTTACTGTTTGCCTGATGGGCAGCTTCCTGCGCCATGGCCCTCTCCTCATCAGATAATAAATAGTCATACGGGTTATAAGAATTACCGATTACACTCTTGTTGAAAAGCGTCTCATACCACGTACAGGCTGCTATATAGCGCCCCACGTTCAGATTCAAATGATAGCCGTCCCTGCATAATTTATCGCCCCAAAAGCTACTACGGCCATTTTGAATAGCTGTACCCGACGGCACTACCCCATCTGCATTTATAAGAGCTGCCGCTTTTTGAACTGCATCCATAATAGCATTATACATGGTTAGCTGGTTATTATTATAGTTAGCAAATCCGCTATGGGTGGAATTTTGCTGGTATGCCCAGGTCTGATGCAGTATATATTTTGTACGGGAATACACGACCCTGTCTTTAACATATTTTACAAGATCCGGCAATGAGGCCTGATAGGTGGCATATTGTCCGGAAAGCTGGCTTACCTGCTGAAAGCTGATATAATCCCATCGCTCATCATTCAATACATCTTCAATACTCACATTTTCTGTAGTGACCTTCTTACCCAGCCGGTCTATTTTCCGGTACGAGTATATTTTTTTATTGCCATTCGCATTGGCCAGATGATCTTCAAGCGAAGCACCTCCAATATACATATTGCCAATGATAACACTGTCACCACCTGCCAATGCAACCGGGTATAAATAGGTTTCAAGCGCATCCTCCGAAAAACTGTTGCCAATAGCCAGTATACGGGTAATACCGTCTGGTGGCAATTCACTGACATTAACCTTACAGGCAAGGGTTACTTCCTGGTCGTCGGACTGGAAGCTTATTGCTGCAGTCCCTTTCCGTATAGCTGTTACTTTCACTGTGTAGGCGGAAAGACGCTCTACTTTTGCCACGCGGGGGTCAGAGGACGAGAACGAAAATTTCTTTACAAAACTTTGACCGTTGTCCAGGCTTAATGTGATTACTGTTTGCTCCCCGATCACCAGGTCCGTTGCGGTTTTGTCCAGCCGGATCTCATGTCCGGCAATAGCAGGACCATCCGGAAGCGCTCTTTTTGAGCAAGCTGTAAAACCCATCAGCACGAACAAAACAACACCAAATACCAGGCGTTGATAGCTGTACCTTCTTTTTTGAGCAGCATATATTTTAAAATAGCTAAGCATATTCTAATGTTTTGTTTAATTAATACCCCGGGGCCTGTACCAGATTAGGGTTAATGTCCATTTGAGCTTGTGGCACCGGCCACAAATACATTTTCTTTGTAAATATTTTATTCTTGTAGAACGTTCTCTTAAAGAATGCATTTGGATTAGCAGCATCATCGCTGCGAACCGTTCCGGTAAAATTCATTCCATAAAGCGCCCGGTTAAGGGCTTCTTCACCTACTTTCCAGCGCCGGATATCATTAAAGCGGATGCCCTCGCAATTAAACTCAATCCTTCGCTCTGCCCTTATGGCTTTTCTCATGGCATCCTGCGATAATCCTGCTGTTAGAGAAGGGATGCCGGCCCGCTCCCGAACCAGGTTTATATATTTCAGTATATCAGGGTTCCCCGGATCTGATTCATTTAATGCCTCCGCATAACTTAAATAGGCTTCAGCAAGCCGGTAAAGGATTGCGGGCTGATAGTTATAACGGCCTTCCCGGGGGAAAACGTCAAGGCTAATACTCTTTCTGACATTATAGCCGTTCTGAGGAGCATCAAAGGATAGTCTGGTATCGCGACCTCCCTGTACAAATTCAGTTTTTCTTTTATCCACACCCAGCCATGCCCCGTCAAAAATTACAGAAACATAAAAGCGAGGCTCCCTGTTGCAGTACATGTTATAAGTCCCTGTCATTGTAACGGTGCCTGCATTAGGTCCGCCTCCCGCCCATTTTGTTTCCCTCGTTTCATCTGCAGTTGAAAAGCCTTTTTCGGAATAGCCTGAATTTGGATTATCAATCGGAAGCCCGTTCTTCATATAAAATGCGTCTACCATTTCCTGAGTGACGCCCATGCCACCGTTTCCCCCAATTCCAATGGGGAGGTGATGCGCTTCCCAGTTATTCAAATCAGGATTATCAGCCTTCCCGAAAATGATCTCTTTGTTTCCTTCAGAAAATTTCTTCAGCTGCATATTATAATAGGACATGAACGGATCAATGGACCCATTTGGATTGTATTCATAATACAATTTATACCCGGCGCTCTCTGCCGCATCAATCAGCTCCTTAAATGCTGCAGCCGCTCTGGCCCATTTGGTAACATCATAACCAGAACTGATCAGATTATTGCCATTTTTATTTTTCCAGTTAGCATATTCAGGATTACCATTAAATAACGGGCTGGCCGCAAAAAGTAATGTTCTTGCCCTGATAGCAAGCGCCATAACAGAGGTAGCTTTTCCCCAATCATGCTGATCCGGATAAACTGCAGGTAATTTTGCAGAAACATCTTTTAATTCCTGATCGATCCAGTTCACCACGCTATCATAGGGAGTCTGTGTTATCATAAGTTCAGCTGCAGGTGCATCTACTGCCTCTATTACACCCGGTTTAAAGGGTATTGGTCCGTAAAGTTCAGCCATCAGCGAGTAATAATAGGCATTTAAAAAACGTACCTGGGCTTTCATCGTTTCTACATCTGCGTCCGACACGCCTGGCAGCGGTTTCACATTTTCCAGAAAGATCAGCCCTGAACGGATGCGCTTTGGCAATTCCACCCAGTAATACGGGTTCCATGCAGAAGAGGCGTTCCAGTCTCCTACGGTATAGGCGTACACATTCTTCCAGCCGAACGGGCTCCATTCGGCCGGGATAGTCAGGTCATCACCCATAATATTGAACCCCTGGTCTTTAAAATATCCCCACATGGGGTTGGGCACACCGGAGTAAACGCCTGCCAGCCAATCTTCTGTACGGATCTTATCATTAAAGATCATGTCCATTGTCAACTGGTCATCAGGCATTTTATCCAGGTATTTTTTACACCCGGCCGATAATAGCATTCCCAATACTACAACAGCTATAAAAAATTTATATTGCTTCATCTTATGTTTTTTTGATGTTCGTTCTTATTTAAAATTCACATTCACGCCAACCGAATAAGATTTCATAATAGGATATTTCAAACCATCCGTAGTTTCTAATTCAGGATCCCATAACTTAAACTTTGAAATGGTGAGAATATTGGAGCCTCTGGCAAAAACCCTGAAATTCCTGATCCATATCTTCTCACTCCACTTCCCTGGCATTGTAATTCCCAGTTCAATGTTTTTTAAACGCAGAAAGCTCATATCCTTTAACCACCAGGTAGATGCCTGTTCATTATTAGAGTTTACTCCATAGGTAAGACGCGGCCAAAACACATCCTGCTTCGGGTTTTCGGGTGTCCAGCGGTCATCAATATTGCTGTAAATATTTCCGGTTGCTCCCAGAGCAGTTCCCGGCATCCAGTTTTCTCCGCCCAATAACTGCCAGGTTCCGGATGCTCCCTGAAAGAAACAACCCAAATCCACCAGTTGATACTTTATAGTTGCACCAAAACCATAAATAACTTCCGGCATACGGGTACCCCCGATCGCTGTTTTATCAAGCGCATTGATCACGCCATCCCCGTTCAGATCCCTATATCGGATATCACCCGGGCGAAGCACTTCGCTAAACGTCTGGTCCGGGATGCCCAGCTTCAGTTTGCCATTGGCATCAAAATCATCCGCAGTAAATAACCCGTCTGCCACCAGTCCAAACAATTGCCCCACCGGTGTTCCCGTAGCAGACCGGTACGTGCCAATAAGACCAATAGGCTCATCTATCTCTGTACGTTTGTTGTGCGCATAGGTATAATTTCCCATCATGGTCAGCAACCATTTTTCTGAAAGCTGTTTCTCTACATTTAATGACATTTCCACACCCTGGTTCTGAACTTTCCCAAAGTTCGCCCAGACAGGCTTATTGAACCCTGCAGATCCGGGTATATTATTACGCTGCATAAAAATGTTCTTCCGGTTCTCTCTGAAAAAATCAAGGTTAAAATTGATTGCTCCTTTCAGCAATCCGAGCTCCATACCCAAGTCTGTTTTAGCAACGGTCTCCCATGTTAAACCAGGAACTCCTACATCTCCTTCCGTTCTTCCCAAACGGTAAATATCATTATCAAC
>DASVMC010000730.1:0-2819 GCA_036384555.1 Niabella sp.
ATGTACATGGCCAACGTATACGTTGGTTTGGTGGCTACTATTATTCTGCCTGCCTACTTTTACGTAAGCAGCCGGCAGGCCAGGAAACTGCAGGGAGTACGCCGCCAGCTAAGAAAAGGAAGAGAAAACAAAAATAACGGTCTTTTAAACCTGATCGAATCCATAACAGTTATCAAAAGCTTTGTACGCGAATCCTACGAAGAGAAAAAACAGCTGGAGATACAGGAACAGCTTACACAGGATCAGCTGTATACGCGTAAAACCAACTTTCGTTATGATGGGGTAAAGTCATTTATTGAACAGATCGGTGTAGTGCTGATCATTATCCTTACCACTTATCTTGTGCTCAATCATCAGATAAGCATCGGTGCCATCATGCTGCACATCCTGCTGTTCAATAACGTATCCGCCCCTATCCGTCAGTTACACAGGATCTATGATGATGTGAACGACTCGCTGATCTATGCAGAAGCCTATTTCCAGATACTGGATGCCCCGGAAGAAGTTGAACAGTCCGGTGTTTACCAGGAGGAAGTAACAAAGGGCAATTTCGAAATGCAACAGGTGAATTTTACGTATCCGAACGGCACACAGGCATTACATAATGTTAACTTACAAATAGCAGGCGGCAAAACGACCGCCCTGGTTGGCTTAAGCGGTGCAGGAAAAAGTACTATTCTTAATCTGCTGAATAAATTCTATGCACCGGATAATGGCACTATCTTACTGGATGGCATCGATCTGAAGGAATACAATAACCAGGTTTTAAGAGATGAGATTGGCCTGGTCCTTCAAAAAAATCACATTTTTAAAGGTTCTGTTGAAGAGAACATCCGCTACGGAAAAATGGACGCGACGGATAATGAGATCATCATAGCGGCAAAAAAGGCCTATCTGCACGACCAGATCATGGAATTGCCTTTACAGTACAAAAGCGATGCACAGTTACTGAGCGGCGGCCAGCAGCAACGCATTGCTATTGCCCGGCTGTTTCTGAAAGACCCTCCCATTATTTTTTTAGATGAGCCGACTGCCAGCCTTGACGCCATTGCAACCGAGCAGATCAAAAACAGTCTGGATGCCATTAAGAAAAACCGAACGGTGGTAATTATATCCCACTCCATTTCCCAAATTGTAGATGCAGATATGATCTATGTATTGCAACAGGGAAAAGTACTGGAAGAGGGCACACACGAAGAACTGATTGATAAAGCCGGCCCTTATAAAGACATCTTTGATGCTGCTGCCCGAAGCATGAACCTGGCTCGCATTGCCCGTTCAATCAGTTAAAGTTTTTAATTTTATTAACACCCTTCCCCTGCTGTTCCAACGTCTAATAAGTGATAACTTTTAATCCGTATACCTAAATGAATTTATTATGAAAATGAAATGGTTTTTGCTATTACTGGTGCTGCTGGGGTTGGGAGCCGTTCAGGCAAATGCACAAAATTACCGCTACGAAAAGCGGTACTCTTACAGCAGGTATCATCACCGGCATTACAGACCTGTAAGAGTTGTTTATTATCCGGCAGCTTACGGAACCGTTTATTATCACCGGCACTATTATCCAAGGCACCGGTATTATCGTCATATACCACCGGGGCATGCAAAAAAATATTATGGTCATCGGTCAGCAAGCGCTTTTGCGCCAGGGCATCATAAGTATAGAAGGTAGTATCCCAAAAAAGCGCTAAATTCACTACTCTGACAGGTGACTTCAAGATTGATACAAAGTTTTGATTTAACTTTACACATATAAAAATCCAATTTTCAAAATGAAAACCTCAATATTTAAAAAATCGAAAGCTGCAATACTGGGGCTCATTGCACTGGTAGTGATCGGTTTAAGCTCCTGTGCAGATGCCTATTACCCCGCCAACGACGGATATTATTATGACGATTATGGTTATTATCCGGGCTATTATGGCTATGGGTACTGGCCAGGCTACTACGGTTATTATGGTGGCGGCTATTATAATAATTATTACTATCGTAATGGTCACTATTACCGGAGACCTGCAGGGCGTTATGGGCAAAATAACTCAAGAGCCCGGGCAAGCGCATCCCGCAACCAAGGGCGCGCCAACGCCAACGCGTACAGGAATTATAACAACAGCAATAGCAACCGTGCCAATACGCAAAGAATGCGGTCTGCACCCCAGAGAATGCAGTCAGCGCCACAAAGGATGCAATCTGCACCCCAGCGTTCATACAGCGCACCCATGCGCAGCAGTGGCGGCTTCCGTGGCGGCGGCGGGTTCAGCGGCGGACGTGGCGGCGGCGGACGCAGATAATACCTGCTCCCCTTTTATAGCATTTAAAGCTGCAAGATCGTAAGACTTGCAGCTTTTATTTTTGTACAACGCTTTTCTCATACATTGTAATCCAGTCTTTTACGGTAATCTTTCTTGAAAGCTCACCGATCAGTTCCAAGGGGATCAATTCCGCTTTTTTAAACCGGATGCAGCTTTTGCCCATATCCGGCTTTTTTGGAAACCGCTTTGTATATTCAGTAACAAACCATTGCATAAGCGGCTCGTTCATATACAGCCCCATATGATACAAGGCGATGAAGTTCTTCTGGGCAGCCAGATTCATAAACGGAAGCGGCAGATCAGGCGTACAATGGTAGCCTTTAGGATAAATAGTATGCGGGACAACATAACCGATCATGCCATAATTCATGACTTCCCGGAATCCTTCAGGCAAGTTATTTTTTATTGCTGTTCTTAATTTTGTCAGGCTAACCCGCTGTACCGGAGTCAATTCTTTCAGGTATTCAGTTATGGTTTTAGCTTTGGATTGCATGGAAACAGTTT
>DASVMC010000731.1:0-6666 GCA_036384555.1 Niabella sp.
CACATAAAATGTTATTGCTTCTGCTGTATATTCATACCCATATACATGATATCCCTCTGCTGCATCAAGACCCAGCTCCCTGTTCGGCAGGGACTGCCATTTCTTTTGAGCAGATTTCCATCCATCCGGATATATCCACAGGTTATGATTCGATTTTTTGGTTGACTCCATTTCGAAAATATCTATTTCCATGGACCGGTCCGAACTGTAAGTTAAAAATCCGGTTCCTTGCTGCGCCCAAAATGAATGATGCCAGCCTTCTGCATTAGTAAGTTTGGCCTTTACCTCATAGTAGCCATGCTGCCACCGTCTTTTAGAAACGATGCCTGCACCTGAATAGGCCATTCCCAAAAAATCTTCCTGCTTCATGGCCAGTACCAGTTTGCCATTTTCTACTTTTACGTTTTCGGGTCTCTGGGCACTGTTCATCTTCAAATCCATCCGGTAAAACCACTCCGATTCATCCAGTTTATTTCCATTAAAATCATCTTCCCATATAAGATGGTACCCTTCCGGACGATAGACATCACCCGGCCACTTTTCCTGCTGTTTTTTCCTATTACCAACAGAAGGCAACCATGCATTGGCATAAACCGGCTGCAAGGTTGATACAGCCAGTCCTTTCGCCATTTGTTGTATGAATTTTTTTCTTTTCATTACCTGCTTTTGATTGGTATCAAAATCGTTTACCGGTTCCGGATCGCGAAGTTCCATAAGACGCTGCTATCCGATACTTTAACTATTCCATTATTTCCAGTCGGGGTTTTGTTCCAGTTTAGTGTTGGCATTGACCTCATCCAGGGGGATGGGAAAATACCGGTTCCTTGCCTGTGGCGTCCGTACCGGGTACACATCATTGGTACACTTGGGCACTACCTGCAAAAAGGTATTGGTACGGGTTAAATCATACCACCGGTCACCCTCTCCAAAAAGTTCCCAGCTACGCTCCTGTAATATGGCGTCAATGAATTGCTCTTTACTGAGACCGGTGCTCAGATCTGCAAGACCTGCCCGGTGCCGGACAATATTAATATAGCCCAGGGCCTCAGCAGTGACCCCATTCTGACGTGCCGCAGCTTCTGCGGCTATCAGGTAAACATCTGCCAGCCTGAAGATCTGTATGTTAATAGCGCCGTTTTGTCCTGTAGCGTTGGCGTCCATATATTTTTTGATCAGCACACCATGAGGTGTTATCGGGGTAATATCTTTTTGATGAACTACCTGACCCTGCTTGTTAATATAAAAGGTATCCATAAGCTGCCTCCGCTGATCAGCGGGGTCAAAAGAATCATAGAAGGACTGGTACATAAATGCTGACCCGTAGGTAGTGGGAGCGTACTGCGGACCGTCGCTATTTTTAGGACCGTAAAGGCCAATTAACTGGGTAGAAAAACCAGGGGAAGTGCGCTCACACTCAAATGCCCACATGTTTTCCTTGCGGGCAACATCTTCTTTGTCTACATTGAATACATCCAGTACATTGTCCATAAGACTGTATTTACCGGAGCTGATCACGTCTTTGGCCTTTTCTAAAGCCAGTGGCCAGTTTTCGTTGTACAGGGCCGCCTTTGCATACAAGGCCTGGGCCACTTCTTTTGAAGGACTGCCTTTTCTAATGCTTCCGGAATAAGAGGGCAGCCCTTTGAGCGCTTCATCAAGGTCGGCAAAAATCTGTTTATACACATCTGCACGGGCCGATTTGCCAACGATTGCTTCGTCAATACTGGAACTGGGGGTTGTTTTGATCACCACGTCGCCAAAATTTTTTGTCAGTGTCCAAAAATAGAATGCCCGCATATAAAAAGCCTCCGCAATGATCACCGTTCTCCGGGTGGCATCCATATCTGTATTGGGTACCCTGCTGATGACCCAGTTGGCTTTTTCAATACCGGAATAGCAGGACTGCCATATTTGTTCCGGCGATTCGTACTGTCTGCTGAAACTTTTTTGTGTGGTGAAGTTATCATCATAACTGAAAAGCGTATAGGTATCTCTTCCCACAACAGGACGGGGATACATCTGGTCCGCGCTGAAATCAGAAGCGCAGGTTGCTGCTGTATTATACATATCCGCCATCGGGCCATAAACGGCAATCAATGCCCCTTCCGCATCTGAAGCCGTTTTGTAGAAATTATCTGTAAAGATAGAAGAGTACGGTTTTTCTTCAAGTTGCTTTGAGCAGGAGGCTGCCAGCACCAGGATGCAGATACATACACTGATACATTGAATGAATTTGTGCTGTTGTTTATTTTTCATTGTATGGGCAATTGAAATCATAATTATTTTTTTGATGGACTGTTAAAAGGTGATCTGCAGGCCAGCCAGGAAGGAGCGGGACATGGGATATACCAGATTGTCAATCCCGATCAGCGTATTGGAACCTCCAAAGGAGTTTACTTCAGGGTCATAACCACTGTATTTTGTAATGGTAAACAGGTTGTTCCCGCTTACATAAACCCGTATATTGCTGATTCCTTTAACTGGCGGCAGGCGATAGCCCAGTGTAATATTTTTTAAACGTATGTAAGAGCCATCCTCCACAAACCGGTCTGAAACCGGCAGGCGGCCGCCCTGGTATCCGCTGGCATACTCATTACTGGGGTTCGTGGATGACCATCTGTTTACAGCTCCTTCTACAACATTTCTTCCGCCTAGCGGATTTTCAAAAGTGTACCTGCTGAGGTTGAATATCTGATTCCCCTGAACACCGGACAAAAAGAAGGACAGGTCAAAATTCTTATAACTGAAATCAGAGGAGAATCCAAAAATAAAGGAAGGATTGGCATTACCTGTAATGCGCTGATCGGCAGCCGTGATCTCGCCATCATTGTTAAGATCGGCCACTTTTACACCGCCTGTTCGGCTACCACTTCCTGACAGTACGGTTTCCCCAGTTTGATAGATCCCATCAAAAACGTATGTTTTAAAGATACCCAGCGGCTGGCCTACCTGCAGCACGCTATAAGGGTTTAAGACGTATTCCTGAACCCCATCGGCAAGCGACAACAACCGGTTCCTGTTGCGGGTGATATTGGCATTCGCGTTCCAACGGAAAGCGCCGGTAAGAATACGGGCATCTACCGCAAATTCAATTCCCCGGTTCTGTATGCTGGCAAAATTACCTGTTGCGGATGTATAGCCCGAAGAAAGGGGCAGGGCTTTTACAAACAGGAGGTCCTTGGTAGTCTTATCATAATAATCCATCACAAAACTCAGACGGTTATTTAAGATGCCCAGGTCCAGCCCCACATTTGTTTGCATGGATTTTTCCCAGCGCAGATCAGGATTGGGAATGCCGGTAGGGCTTAAACCGATGGTGTATACATGATCAAACTGGTAATTGCTGCCACCGCCGATCAGCGCCAGTGACTGATAAGGAGAAATGGCAGCGGCGTTGCCGGTTAACCCGTAACTGGCTCTTAATTTAAGATCGCTTAACCAGGTATTGTTCTTAAGAAAGGGTTCTTCTATAATGCGCCAGGCACCGGCCACGGCCGGGAAAAAGCCCCATTTATGATTTTCGCCAAACTTGGAAGCCCCATCATACCGGGCAGTAATATCCAGGAAGTATTTGTTGGCATAACCATAATTGATCCTGCCCATCCAGGAGTTCAACACTTCTTTTGACCGGAAACTGGTTACAGTCCGGTTCGTTGCCAGACCAATAGACTCATTCGTAGTAGCGTCATTGGGAAAGCCGTTTGCAGATATGGAATTGGAGTTGTTATTGATATGCTGCAGCGCATAAACCCCTGTAAATTTCAGCGAATGATCCCCGAATGTTTTGTTATAGGTAAGAATGCTTTCATGCAGCCAGGAAAGGCTGTTCGCATTGCCCTTTGAAGCGCTGCCGGAATTGACATTCCGCTCTGCCGCACCTACAATGGAAAGAGGCGAATAAAAATCATTTAATGTGCCTCCGATATCGGCATTAAATGTGCCCCGGTAGCTGAGGTCCTTGTTTGCCTTAACCTCCAGGTATACATTGGCTAATGTGCGTTTAATGGTGTTCTGATTGAGGATCTTTGTAAGTCCTGCCGGGTTTCCTATCTCCCGGTAGCGGCTGTTAAACTGATCAGAGAAGGGCCATACGCTGCCATCTTCCTTATAAGGGACCAGCGTGGGCGGAGCACCCAATGTAGCGCCGACAATACCATCTTTTACCAGCCCGGCATCCATTGATGTGCTCCCGGTCGGAATATTATTATTGACGGTATAACTGGTCAGAATGCTGGTACCGGTTTTGAAGTGCTCGTTGATTGTATGGTCAATAGTGGCTCTCAGGGAGTAACGCTTAAAAGAAGACCCGATAATGATCCCGTCCTGATCAAAATAGTTGCCCGATAATGAAAAGGTCGTTTTTTCAGAACCGCCGCTTACCGAAACCTGGTAATTTTGAATAGCCGCTTTACGGTAAATAACGTCCTGCCAGTCTGTTCCCTGTCCTAGTGATTGCGGGTCAGGATAAATAGCGGTGTTATAAATGTCATTCTCCAGCTGCGCAAATTGTGCAGCATTCATCATCTTTAGTTTTTTGGTAATGCTTTGGCTGCCATAATAGGTATCCAGCTGCACTCTTGTAGCACCTTTTTTCCCTCGCTTGGTGTTGATCAATACCACTCCATTGGCGCCCCTTGCCCCATAGATTGCTGCGGCTGATGCGTCTTTTAAGATCTCCACTGATTCAATATCGTTCGGATTAATAGTGGATAGCGGGCTGACATCAGTAACCCCGCCGCCGTTAGAGATCTGAATCCCGTCTACAATATACAGGGGTTCAGATGACCCGTTTATAGAGTTGGTACCGCGGATCCGGACGCTGATGTTCCCACCGGGCGCGGCATTGTTCTGCGTGATCTGAACACCGGATACCCGTGCCGCAAGGCCCTGCGCAACGTTCACAACCGGTGTTTGGGTAATGTCCGCAGCCTTTACAGAAGCAATAGAACCGGTGGAGGCTATTTTGCGCTGCGTACCATACCCTACTACCACTACATCATTCAGGTTCTGAAAATCCTGCCGCAGCACCAGTACCAGCGGCTCGCTGCCGTTTACAGTAACAGAATCGGTTATGAATCCCTTGTGGGAAACAACTACGCCTGCTTTTACAGCAACAGCAGTAAGCGTGAACTGCCCGTTCTGATCAGTCTGTGTTCCGTTGGAGGCGCCTGAAACCGTTACCGACGCTCCCCGTACCGGGCTGCCGGTTTCGTCTGTAACGCGGCCCTTTACTTCCCGGATGGTGGATTGGGCCGCTGCAGTTTGCAGGAACAGCCAGGCAGTTATACCGGGGATACCAAATGCTTTTAGCAAAAATGCTGTGATAGAAAAATTTTTTTTCATTGTGATGGCAATGCTTGTTAATTACAAATAAATCGCAGGAACAATGATAGAAAAGTTTCTCTCATTTTTTGGAAAGGCCGGCGCTGCTGGCCAACGAAATCTATCGGGAACGATTCCGCAAACGATACCGGTAGCTATTGCAGTAACGAAAAGATTTCTTTATCGGGGAAATGATAATGCCAAAAACTCATTATTTTTAGCCAGACGTAAATTAAAAACAGATTAACAGGTAGTGATCCGCTGTATTCATTGTGGTGAGGTGCATGCAATTACCAGGTCCGGAAGGGTCCGTGGTAAGCAACGGTATTATTGTAAGGATTGTAAATTATATTTTATCGCAAGGGATGCTGCTTTGCCACAAAATAAAGTATCGCAGGCACGCCCGCACATGACCACTATTGTAGACATTGCAAAAGCGCTCAATATATCCAAATCTACTGTATCCCGCGCCTTGCATGAGCACAGCGATATTAATGAGCAAACCAGGAATGATGTGCTTCAAATGGCCCGGAAGCTGGACTACCGGCCCAACCTGCTGGCCAAAAGCCTGGTTAACAGTAAATCCAATACCATTGGTATTATTGTTCCGGAATTTCTTACGTATTTCTTCCCCACAATTATTATGGCTGCACAGGAAGTAGCCACCAAAGCCGGTTACAATGTCATTATCTGTCAGTCGCAGGAATCCCGGAAAACGGAAAAAGCAAATGCCAATGTACTGCTGCTGAACCGGGTAGACGGAGTGCTCGTGTCCATGACACGGGAAACCGACAATTTTGAACATTTCAAAACATTCGAAAAACACGGTATCCCGATCGTATTTTTTAACAGGGTTTGTGAAGAAATCAATACTTCCAAAGTCCTGGTAGATGATTATAAAGGCTCATTTATGGCGGTGGAGCACCTGATCAGGAGCGGGTATAAAAATATAGCTCATATAGCAGGGCCACTGTCCCTGCAACTAACGCATAACCGGTTGAACGGGTACCTGGCCGCCTTGAAAAAATATGGCCTTCCGTTAAAAAAAGACCAGGTTATTCATTGCGATCTCTCAAAAAAAGAGGCGATCAGCGCCGCGGAAACCCTGCTGGCGAAAAAACGAAACCGTCCCGATGCCGTTTTCTGTGTGAACGACCCCGTGGCCATTCAGTTAATTATGGTGGCTAAGCAAAAGAAGATCAGCGTTCCGGAAGAGCTGGGCGTGGTAGGCTTTAGCGATGACCCCATGGCCGAAATTATTGAACCCGCCCTGACAACGGTGCAGCAACCTGTAAGCATTATTGGCCGGGAGGCTATGGAACTATTGCTGGATACTATCCGGCT
>DASVMC010000732.1:0-2082 GCA_036384555.1 Niabella sp.
GTAATCCTGCCTGGTCTTTGGTGGCGCCGGTAAAAGACCCGGCTTTATGCCCGAATAATTCACCTTCCAGTAAATCCCGGCTAAAGGCGGCACAATTGATGGCCACAAAATTTTTGTTTTTCCGGTTACTTCCTTCGTGTATGGAGCGGGCAAATATTTCCTTACCTGTTCCGGTTTCTCCTGTAATCAATACGGTAGTATCAGTAAGTGCCACTTTTTTGCCCAGCAACACTGCCTGTTGAATAAGGGCTGACCGGCCGGTAACGCTATCAAAAGAGTACCGGTTGCCTAATTGCTTTTCCAGGTGTTGTATCCGGCGGGAAAGCATCACTTTTTCAACAGCCCGGTTCAGCAGCGGAATGATCTTGTTGTTATCATCGCCCTTTGTAATATAATCGAAAGCCCCGTTTTTGATGGCCTGCACGCCATCCGGGATGTTGCCGTATGCAGTCAAAAGAATGATTTCTATTTCCGGGTGTACTGATTTGATCTTCTTTACCAGGTCCACGCCGTTGCCGTCCGGTAGCTTTACATCGCAAAGGACAACTGTAACCGCTCCTTTTTCAAGGAGCTTTAAGCCGGACCTGCAGTCATTTGCCTGCAATACTTCAAACCCTTCCAGCGTAATAATGCGGGATAGTAATTGCCTCAGCTTTTCTTCATCATCAATGATCAGTACTTTATGCTTCATCTTCTGAAAATGATAACAAATGTAGTACAATAAGATACATACCTGCTGCCAGCTGCAGGGTATTCTACAGGAGCAGGTTCCCGGAGCGGGGTATTCCTCCGTGTTCTCCGTAATTTCTGCGGATCTTTTTGTAAAAAGTAATAGGTTTGCGTATCTGATTGTGAAAAAATGTATATATTAGAATTGTGAGCGATCCCATACCTACCATAAAAGAAATCGCAAAACGGCTGAATGTTTCTGTATCTACCGTTTCAAGGGCGCTGAGTGATCACCCGCGGATCAGTGAAAAAACAAAAGAGGCCGTAAAAGAGCTGGCCAGGACGTTACATTACGAACCCAATTCCAAAGCCATTTTCTTTAAGCAGAAGAAGAGTTATGTTATCGGAGTGATCGTTCCGTTGATTTATGAAGATTTTTTCTCTAAGGGGATCAGTGGTATTGAATCGGTCGCAATGAATAACGGGTATACCATCCTGTTTGGTCAAAGCTATGATAGCGTGGAAAAGGAGCGGGTAGTAGTGGATGCTATGAAAAACCAGCGGGTGGACGGGCTGATCATCTCTTTATCAAAAGAAACCAGCAAAAATGATCATTTAAAGGTACTGGATACCTATAATATACCTGTGGTCTATTTTGACCGGGTTCCCTCCACACCAAATGTAAATAAGGTGTACAGCAATCTTTTTGAGGGAACGGTATCCATGATCGAATGGCTCTTTAAACAGGGAAGAAAACGGATCGCATTTATAAACGGACCGGGTGCTCTTATTGCTTCCAAAGAGCGGCTAGACGGTTATATTGAAGGCGTGTCCCGTCGGAAATTAAAGGTAGATATGCAGATGGTGGAACAGACCGATTTTTCTGAAGAAGGTACTCATAAAGCGGTTGCAAGGCTGCTTTCTCTGAAAAAGCCACCGGATGCCATTATCAGCTTTAACGATTATGTACATATGGATGCGGTAAAGTATGCATTAAAGGAGCATGTGAAAATAAATGATGCGATTCTTTTTGCCAGTTATGCAAATATATCGGTCAACAAACATACTGCTTACCCCCCCGTTATTTCAGTGGACCAGTTTCCGTATAAACAGGGAGAAGAGGCGATGAAAATGATGATGGAGCTGCTCCAGCGCAAACAGGAGCAGCCTGATGCTGATCCCGAATTTCATAATAAAGAAATGGAAGCTCTTTTGGTCTTCAATTAAGGCGTCCCCGGCATTTTCCGGTTCATTTTTTCGGAATACTTTTAAGGAATTAAAACCATAAACAAGATATGTATTTCAGTGATCAGCTGCTTTGGTTTCTGCCCTGGTGCTGTTCTTAATTATCTGTGGCTGTTCCCCCGTTTAATGAGCCGTTTATGGACAATCGTTTGCACGTTTTTTTATGTA
>DASVMC010000733.1:0-6380 GCA_036384555.1 Niabella sp.
TTGTACAGGAATTTACAGAAATGAATCATGGCAAAGCCTATTTTGCATCCCTGGATAACCTGGGAGCATTTATCTTTAAAGATTTTGAAAGCGGCAAAAATAAGACCGTTTATTAATGGTTTGACGGGGTAAACGCAGAGAATGTACCCGCTTATCAAAAAGAACATCATCTTTCCAAAGAAATAGCCGGCTGCGAAAAAAGGATCAGTATTTACGTCAGGTATATCTGCCCGTTTATTACTACGGGCTTCTATTTGATGAAGGATCAAGAATGGATCTTTTTATAGAAGACCTCCTCATCCGCGAACCAAAGGCAGCAGATATTGTTAACCCCGTTGGGGAGGTACAAATTCTTCAGTCATTTAAAATTAACAGGCAAACATGTCCGTTTTCTTGTTAATTTCAATTTTGCAAAAAAAACATAGGATCAGGCGATATTGCCTCGAATAAACAAAAGGGGAAGTATTTTCCGGCTTCCCGACCTTACCGGCAATGAACAATATTAAAACGCTAGGCGAATTAAAAGCAAGTGGCTATCAATCTAAAAGTATTAAAGAAGAAATCAGGCAAAACCTTATTCAGCAATTAAAAGCGGGAACACCCACTTTTCCGGGCATTGTAGGGTATGAGGATTCGGTGATCCCCGAAACCGAACGAGCCTTACTCAGTCAGCATAATATCCTTTTTTTAGGTCTGCGCGGCCAGGCAAAAACACGTATGGCCCGGCAAATGATCGCTTTACTGGATGCATACAATCCGGTAGTTGCAGGCAGCGATATCAATAATGATCCCTTCAATCCTATCTCAAAATATGCAAGGGATCTTATAGCTGAGAAAGGAGATGATACTCCCATTGACTGGTTAAGCCGCGGGCAGCGTTATGGCGAAAAGCTGGCGACTCCTGATGTTAGTGTAGCAGATCTTATAGGCGATATCGATCCTATAAAAGCAGCCAATCTGAGACTAAGCTTTGCCGACGAGCGCGTACTACACTATGGGATTATTCCAAGAAGCAACCGGAGCATCTTTGTCATTAATGAGCTGCCCGACCTGCAGGCACGCATACAGGTATCCCTGTTTAACATCCTGGAAGAAGGAGATATACAGATACGGGGCTTTAAGCTGAGACTGCCGCTGGATATACTATTTATCTTTACAGCCAATCCGGAAGATTATACGAACCGCGGCTCTATTGTAACGCCCCTGAAAGACCGTATTCAAAGCCAGATACTGACGCATTATCCCAAAACACTGGAACATGCATTGGAGATAACCGGGCAGGAAGCCGGTATTCATGAAGAGCAAAAAAAGGTGGTTCAGGTAAGCGACCTGGTAAAACGGCTGATTGAACAAGTGGCCTTTGAGGCAAGAAACAGTGAATTGGTGGATAAAAAAAGCGGCGTTAGTGCCCGCTTAACTATTTCTGCGCTGGAAAATGCGGTAAGTACCGCAGAACGCAGGGCGTTAGTAAACAATGAGTCTTCAACACAGGTATGGGTGTCAGATCTTGCAGGTATTATTCCTTCCATTACCGGGAAAGTAGAGCTGGTTTATGAAGGGGAACAGGAAGGGCCTTTCCAGGTTGCAATGAACCTGGTAGACAAAGCCATCCGCTCTCAGTTCATCCAGTATTTTCCCAATCCCGAACAACTCAATAAAAGACGCAATACCGGCAAGCCTTCCCAGGCAAAAGCAGCGGAAGAAAACCCATACAAGCCCATCATTAACTGGTTCGACAAGGGCAATCATCTGAACATTGACTATAACACAACAGATAACAAAAAAACACAGCAACTATATCAGGTGGACGGGCTGTATGCACTCGTAAAAAAGTATTTTTCCGGAGCTAATGAATTGCAGGCAGCTTTGCTGATGGAGTTCGTTTTGTTTGGCCTTTCCTCCTACTCGCTCATCAGCAAAAAACTATTTGAAACAAAAGTAACGTTCAAGGATCTCTTTGGAAGTATGCTGGGGTCCGGGATCTCGGGCGGGGAAGAAGATTTTGATTTTGAAGAAGAGCAATAATTCTAAGTAACTACAATCAGAAAGCAGGCCACCAAAGGACCTGCTTTTTTTATTCCCGGTTGTTAAAGAAGTCACAATACAGCTGGCGTTATAAACTTTACAACTTCCGGAATGCATCGTCTAAACTACTCCGGGAAGCGTATAATAGCTTTGCATGCAATAAATTTAAATGATATGAAAAGAACATCTGTTTTAATTTTTTTAATTGCAAGCATTTTATTTTTCAACAGCTGTACAAAAGACAACAGCTTAGCGGAGCCAGTGCTGACACCAGCTGAAACATTAGCATCTACACCTTGGGAAACAACCGAAGCAAAGAATGCAACCGGACAATCAGTTCCTTTAAACGATGCAAATGTTTCTAATTTTGTAGGCTTTGCGTATTTTAAATCTGACAGTACATTTACGATGTACAATCTGGATGACTCACCTAAAATGAAGGGAAATTGGTGGTTATCACCGGATGGAACAACAAGAACCATTGTTGCCAGAAACGACGCAGGTACAGTACTCTTTACCCGTATTGTTGACATAGTTGCTCTGTCAGCAGAAGTATTTACCTACAGGATATACCCTGACGCTAACGATAAAACGCTTTATTATGACATTATTCATACATCTACCAGCCATCCGGAACCTGTAAAATAATTTCGGTCATTCCCTGTTTAAGGCCTGTGGGAGCGGGCCTTTTTCATCAGATCACTTCTTAATCCATCCATTCAAAATCGGCAGATTTTGGCATTACCTCATAAGCATCAAAAACCAGTTCAGGCGGCACCGTTAATTTTCTTTTAATGGTATCCATCCATGCCCCGTTCAGCGTCAGAACAGCAGCTAAAGTCCCGCTTTCTTTATAAAGAAGATGTTGCATTGTCCAGCGGCTGAAATCCCTCCTTGCCTGCAATAATTCCAGATCGATATACAACGTATCTTCCAACCGGATTTCTTTTTTAAATACACATTCTTCCCTGAAAATGACCGGGCCTACCTGCAGCTCCATCATCCGGGAAGGCGATAATCCATTTTCTGTCAAAAATGCGATCCGGGAATAAGCGCCCCAGTCATAATAAACACTATGCCGGATATGTCCGTTGGGATCAAGATCCGCCCAACGGATCTGCAATTGTTTTCTGTATTGCTTCATATTTTCCTGATTTACCCGCCTGAGCGATAATTAACAAACTTACACCAACGAAAAATAAGATAATTATAAAAACCCTCGTTATATTTACCGTTTCAATTTATCTTATTATTAAAATAAATCTTAACCGGAAATAGATGAAATATCTCGTTACGATCGGATTGATCAGCTTAAGCAGTTTTTCTTTATCAGCCCAGACAAAGGCAAAACCAAAACCCGTACCTGCCAAAAAACCGGCAACCGTTACCGCCACGCCCAATACGCAGCACTTCAGCAATCTGCAGGATTCCTTAAGTTATGCATTGGGTATCAATATTGCCCAATCTTTAAAAAAGGATATCGGCAGCGATCTGAACCCGACTATTTTAGTTGATGCGATGAAAGGGGTGTTTAATAACAAAACCCAGCTAATGGATGATGAAACCCTGATGGGGGTTATACGGACCTATTCGGAACGGGCAAAAGAAAAAGAAGCAGCCGGAACGATAAACGCAGGAACAACGTTTCTTGAACAAAATAAAACAAAGCCGGGCGTAAAGACAACGGCAAGCGGTTTGCAATACCTGGTGCTGAAAGAAGGCTCCGGTGAAAAACCGGCGGCCACTGATACAGCCATCTGCAATTACAAAGGCAGCCTGATCGATGGTACTGAATTTGACAATTCATACGACCGTGGTGAACCACTGACCATACCGGTGAATGCCGTTATCAAAGGCTGGACGGAAGGGCTTCAATTAATGAGTAAAGGTGCCAAATATCAATTCTTTATTCCTTACGAACTGGCCTATGGGTTAAAAGGCGCTCCTCCTACTATTCCCGGCGGCAGCACACTGATTTTTGAAGTAGAATTACTGGATGTAAAGAAAGGGAAATAGCTTAAGGCCTGTAGTCCATAAGTTTTCTCCATTTTCAGCTATGCTGGTTTCACAGCCGCACTTCAATGATCTTTATATTTTTTCCTGACCAGCTCTGCAAAGGATAGCTGGAAAACGGATATTCATTTACAGTTATATTCGTTACTTCACCGGAGCCACAGCACCCTGACGAATGATAGGTATACTGATATGTAAAGCTGATAGTACCAGATTTTGCAGTAACCTGTATCTTGTTATTTCCGGGTATAGATTGATCCCAAAAGAACAAAGCCTGCTTTAAGCTATCAATACCCGTATTATTGGTTACGGGGATGCGTTGATCCGCGCCATTTAGTATCCGGAGACCGGTTGTATCAAAACTGCCGTTTGCTATTTTATTTTCCCCTGTTTTTGCATCCACAATTTTCAGGAAAAAAGTACCCGTTGCTGTCAGGCAGTCCACCGCTGCACAATTCAACGTTTCATGATCTTTATTACGGCTGCACGCCAGCAATCCCAACGCCAAACAACCGATCAGTGCTTTCTTCATAAGACTGTTTTATAAAGAAACGCAGCTGTACGGGCAAACGCAACAACCGGTTTAAAAAAGCAGCTGGTGGGTTTCCTTGATCACGCCCATCACAAAAATACTCTGCACGTGTCCCAGGTTCTCTACCTGGCTGAGCCGGTTTACGTGGAAATCATAAAACCCCGCCATATCCTTTGCCAGTACTTTCAGCATAAAATCAAACTCACCGGAAATACTATAGCATTCCACTACTTCATTCAGGCTGTTAACAGCCTGGATAAATTTCAGGCCGGCTTTCTTATCATGCTGCCGTAATGAAACATAACAAATAACCATCAAGCCTTTCTCCAGCTTCTGAGGATCCAGCAGGGTGGCATATTGCTTAATGATACCCGCCTCTTCCAGTCTTCTGATGCGTTCATGCACGGGAGTCGGACTTAAATGAATTGCTGTAGCGATGTCCTTAACTGCAATACGGGCATTATCCTGCAGCAGCTTTAAAATAGCCAGGTCTTTATCATCCAGTGTTATCGTTCTGTTACTGGAAGTATTTTCTGCTTCCGGGCTTTTCGTTTTTAGCATATATTAGAATTATATACTAAAAATAGATTATTTTAAACTATTTAACACTATAATTACGGGATATGAGTAGAATTTTATCCTATCAGTGTATCTTTGCCGGAACCGGATCGGCAAGTGCGGTGATCACACTTTTAAAACAGGAATCCGTTTCTTAAACTACAAAAAATTCAAACTTCAAATAAGCAATATGTCAACAGTTACAAAATCACAAATCGACTTTGATCTGAAATACAAAGTAGCCGATATCAGCCTTGCTGATTGGGGACGTAAAGAAATAAAGCTGGCAGAAGCAGAAATGCCCGGCCTGATGAGCATCCGTAAAGAATATGCTGCAGCCCAGCCTTTAAAAGGAGCCCGTATTGCAGGTTGTCTGCACATGACGATTCAAACTGCCGTGTTAATTGAAACACTGGTGGCCCTGGGAGCCGAAGTAAAGTGGAGCTCCTGCAACATCTTTTCTACACAAGACCATGCGGCTGCGGCTATAGCGGCTGCCGGCATTGGTGTATTTGCCTGGAAAGGCCAAACCCAAAAGGAAGGCGACTGGTGTATTGAACAAACCCTGTTCTTTGGCGGTGCAGACCGTCCGCTGAATATGATCCTGGATGATGGCGGCGATCTGACCAATATGGTATTAGATACCTACCCGGAACTGATCCAGCATGTAAAAGGGATCAGTGAAGAAACCACTACCGGCGTACACCGTTTATATGAAAGAGTTGCAAAAGGTACATTGCCGATGCCTGCGATCAATGTAAATGATTCAGTAACCAAATCCAAATTTGATAATAAATACGGTTGTAAAGAATCATTGGTAGACGCCATTCGCCGCGCTACTGATGTTATGCTGGCCGGTAAGGTAGCTGTAGTAGGCGGTTACGGAGATGTGGGTAAAGGTTCCGCAGCCTCTTTGAGAGGTGCCGGCTGCCGGGTAATTGTTACCGAAATCGATCCTATTTGTGCGTTGCAGGCTGCTATGGACGGATATGAGGTAAAGAAAATGATTGACGCGGTTAAAGAAGCCGACATTGTTGTTACAGCAAGCGGCTGCCGCGACCTGATTACCGGAGAACATTTTAAATTAATGAAAGATAAAACCATTGTCTGCAACATCGGGCACTTTGATATTGAAATTGATGTAGCCTGGTTAAATCAGAATTATGGCACAACCAAAGATACGATTAAACCACAGGTAGATATTTATAATGTGGACGGAAAGGACATTATCCTCCTGGCAGAAGGCCGCCTG
>DASVMC010000734.1:0-4332 GCA_036384555.1 Niabella sp.
ATTAAACCTTTGGCTAACGGTTATAGCTACCTTGCAAAAGGTGGCAGCTCAACACCTGCCTGCATATGATTATTTTGAATACGTACGTTGTTATGCTAAGGACCCCGGTGCTCCGTTGCCTCCTAAATATGAACCGGTTTATGAAAGAGGAACAACTATTTACGTAGATAATTATGATGCCTGGGGATTTAATATGGGCGACTACTGGGAAATAGCAACAGATGGACATTTTTATGGCCGCAATTATTATAAATGGAAACGGAAAGATCAGTATGATCCTTTGCGTGATTGGGCTTTATTCCGGCCATTTATAGCGGAAGCCGGTAATTATGATATCTGTTTAAGATGGGTTGCAGGAGCAGACAGATGCAGTAATGTTCCCCTGGAAATATGGTACGATGGCGGGTTGAAAAAGGATACAACAAAATTCATTAACCAGCAGGAGCAGGATGGCGAATGGGTGAAGATCGGGAACTATGCATTCCGGCAGGGATGGAATAATCTGATCAAACTGATAGCCCGCAATACAGGTTATGTAATTGCAGATGCGGCAAAATTTGTAAAGACTTCCTGACCTTGTTGCTGAACCCGGTTAAAACAAAAGCTCCTTCAGATAGTTCCTGGCTCTTTTGCAGGAAAACAGAAGAGCGCTTGTTCGAATAAGGGGAGTCGGAACATAGTAATATGAATGAACGGATATGAAAAAAAGGAACCTGATTATTTTATTCTTATCTATAATTATAGGGCCTGTACAAAGCAGGGCGCAAAAGGCACTGTTCCTTATTGCAGGTCAGAGCAACGGTGTAGGTCAGGGCGATGCTTCACAGTCTGTAAAAAATACTGCAATTCCTGTATGGGAATATAAGTTTAGCAGCAATAGCTTCCGTCCGCTGGCAGACCCTGTAGGCCAGGACGAGCTGCATTTTCAACAGGCCCATACCGGCAGCGCATGGCCGGCCTTTGCGGCAACCTATCACCGGCTTACAAACGATACCGTCGTGCTTATAGCTGCTGCAAGAGGGGGCAGTTCCTGCAATTATAAAGCAGAATTGCCCGGCATGGGTACCTGGGATACTGCCGGCAGGCTACCGCTTTTTGACAGTGCCGTGCTAAAAGCAAAGGCAGCAATGACACTTGCCGGCAGAAATTTAAATGGTATTGTATGGAGCCAGGGTGAACGGGATGCGAATGCCATAAATGCCGGACAATTGACCCCGGAGGAATATGAACGGACGTTGCGGTTACTGATCGCGCGGTTCAGGGAAGCGTTGGGTGATGTGCCCTTTTATATCATTCAGACAGGATATTACCGTGGGCATACCAAAACGGGTTTTGATGCTGTGCGGAAAGTGCAGACACAGATCTGTAATACGGCAAAGCAGGTGTTCATGGTTTATGATCAGACGGGGACATTTGAGCAGAAAGGATGGATGAAAGATGACATCCATTACAATCAGACCGCATTGAACGATATTGGCACCACCGCAGCGCAAAAAATTGTTATACAAAATAAAACCAGGTAATGAAACGGCTTCTTCTATTATTTATATTGCTGACCCCTCTCCTTCTTATTGCCCAGTACAGATCCGGCGGCAGTCTCAACGGCAGCTGGCGTTTTGCAATAGACCCTGTTAAGGTGGGAGAGCAGGAGAAATGGTTCGATACCAGTTTTTCACTGGCACCACTGGATATTGCAACAGTACCGCATAGCTTTTCTGCTGATCCCCGCTATTTTTTTTATACGGGAACAGCCTGGTATTTTAAGAAATTCAATTACCGGCAGGTTGCCGGCTGCCGTACATTCCTGAAGTTTGGAGCCGTTTTTTATAAAGCAAAGATCTGGGTGAACGGGCAGCTGGCAGGTGCGCATGAGGGCGGGTATACGCCATTCGAGATTGATATTACTCCTTACCTCCGGGAGAAGAATACCCTGGCCGTACAGGTCAACAATGAATGGGATACTACTACCATTCCCGGTGCAAAGACATCCGTAGCCTTTACGTCGGCCAACAACCGCCAATTTGTACCCTGGATCAACTACGGGGGTATTACACGGCCGGTACAGTTAGCGATGCGCCCGGAATTATTCATTGCCCATACAAAAATTAAAGCAACACCGGATCTTAGAAAGAAGAACGCAGCGATCCGCATTCAGGTCTTTATAAAAAATAATGCAGCCAAGCCGTATAAAACAATAGCAGATGCCGCTCTTTCCTACAAGGGCATCACCAGCAAATTAAAATTCAGAACAGCTTCTGTTAGTCTGGAACCGGGCGAAGAGAAAATGGTAGAGCTAACCGGTACAATGACCGCGGACGAGGTCCGGTTATGGGACCAGGATCATCCAAATCTGTATGCTGCAAAAGTGTTCACCCGGCAGGACACTGTTGATACAAGGTTCGGCATCAGGGAAATAAAAGTAAAAGGTACTCAATTGCTCCTGAACGGTGCTCCTGTAAAAATGGGTGGCGCTAACCGCCCTCTTGATTACCCGGGCCTTGGATCCGTTGAAACGGAAGCGCTGTTGGAAAAAGACATGCAGTTGTTAAAATCCGGAGGTATGGAACTTTCCCGTATCAGCCATTATCCTGTTTCGACAGCGCTGTTGGATTGGGCAGATGCAAACGGGTTGTTATTGATTGCCGAAGCAGGCAACTGGCAGCTAACTCCCCAACAGATGGCTGACACTTCTATGCGCCGTAAATTTCAATCGCAAATGCAGGAAATGATCACCAGCGACTGGAACCATCCCAGCATTATTGCGTATAGTTTGGGCAATGAATTTCAATCGCAGACGGAGGAAGGAAAAGCCTGGACAAGAGATATGCGTCGTTTTGTCAAAACAATGGACTCCACCCGGCTTATCACCTTCGCCAGTATGATCGTTTTCAGGGATGAAGTGAAGAAGCCGGAGGATGAAGCTTCACAATACACTGATTTTATCAGCGCCAATATGTATGGGAATTATGAAAAGCAGATTCAACACATTCATGCATTGTACCCGGACAAGCCGCTTTTTATCAGTGAATTTGGCCTGAGGGCCGATGCGGTAAAAAGTGAAGAAGACCGTAATGCGTACCTCAGAGAGGCGATCGGTATTTTCAGAAAATATGATTTTATCATCGGAGCATCCGTATGGACGTTTAATGACTACCTGAGCCGTTATTCCGGTACTGCAGCAAACGGATACCGCCCCTGGGGGCTCGTAAGTCCTGACAGAACGCCCAGGGGAGCTTATTATGCGATACAGGAAGAGTTTTCCCCGGCTACAGTAAAACTGCAGAAAAAACCGGATGGATCTTCGATCCTTACCATTACTGCCCGGCAGGATTTTCCGGCCTATAAGCTGGAAGGGTATGTGATCAGCTGTAATCAGCAAACGTATCCTTTACATACGCTGAATCCCGGAGAGTCGCAAAGCATAGCTATCGCTCTTCCATCGGGCGAAGCTGCCGTTGAGCTGATCAAACCCGGAGGTTTTGTACTGATAAAACAGGTATTCAAATAAAGGATTCAAAATGCATTACCCATGATGATCTATAAACATATCCTGCTTTTAATAGGCTGCTGTGTTGTTTTCAACAGCCAGGCGGATGCAAAAGACCATATTTACCTGCCCTGGTTTTTTGGAAGCAATATGGTGGTGCAGCGGCAAAAGCCGGTAAAAATATGGGGCAATGCAAGACCGGGATGCCGGTTTGAAATACGATTTGCAGGGAAAACCCTTTCTGTGCATACCAATAAGAACGGCACCTGGCAGGCGCTCTTTCCTCCACAGCAGGCCGGAGGCCCTTTTGAAATGCATTTTATCAGCGACAGCTCTTTTAGCTTTACTAATATTTTATGCGGTGATGTATGGCTCTGCTCCGGGCAAAGCAATATGGAATGGCCCATGTTAAAAACCTTCAACAGCGCTTTTGAATTAAGGAACGCCAATCTGCCTGCCATCCGTTGTCTTACGGTTCCTCAAACGATCAGTTCCCGGCCGGCGGAAAATACCAGGGAAGCAAGGTGGAAAATGGCGGACAGCATTCACGCACTACAGTTTTCAGCAGTGGCCTTCTTTTTTGCAAAAGAAATTTATAGGAAACAACGGGTTCCTGTTGGCATTATTCACACATCCTGGGGCGGAACCCCGGTTGAATCCTGGATGCCGCTTGAAAGCATCAGTACCTATCCTGATTTTGAAAGCACTGCAGCAACGATATTGTCAGATAACAGGGCCGGGAATACCATTGAGAAAGAACAGCAGGTATACGCCGACAGCAATGCCCGGTTCAGTGCCTTCGTGAAAAGAGCAGATAAAGGGTACCGGGAGCAATGGTATACTCC
>DASVMC010000735.1:0-3617 GCA_036384555.1 Niabella sp.
CTGTAAAATTCAGGGATCTTTTCAGCAATTCGGTAGCGCCCTTCCTGGCACCCATTGCAGATCACAAGGTAGGTGGGTTCTATAGCTATATTCCTATTCCCTATAAAAAGGGGTGCAAGATCGTTTTCCGGGGTAAAAAAATACTGTTTCACCAGATACAGTATCGTGTATATGATGACCGGTATCAGGTGCAGACCTTTAAAAAAGAGTTGAGTGCCCGGGCAAAGCTGTTATTGAACAAGGCTATTGCCCAATGGAATAATGAAGAGCGGTCTGTAGCCAATTTCTATGTGTCCGATAACATGCGGTCAAGCGTAAAACAAATTGAATTGGAACCCGGCACTACCCATTCATTATTTGAAGCAGCAAATGGCGGCCGTATCCTGGGTATCGAACTGAAACCGGCCGGAGTGTTTGCCGGTGAACAGAAACAGATAGACCTCAAAATAACCTGGGATGATGAACAGGTGCCGGCAGTATATGCTCCGGTGGCTGATTTTTTTGGTTTTGCTTACGGTACAGTTTCAATGAATAGTCTGCTTATCGGCGCTACAAAAGCAAAAGCCTATTGCTATATTCCCATGCCGTTTAATAAGCGCGCAAAAGTGGAATTGATCTACCGGGAGGGTGTCAATAAAAAGCCGGTCCCTGTAACGGCCACGATTTACTATTCCGGTAAAAAGCGGAATACCGCAACGGAAGGGCGGTTCTATGCTTATTGGAAAAACGAAGAACCGCTGTTGGGAAAACCCTATGTTTTTCTGCAAGGAAATGGAAGAGGGCACTATATTGGTACCCTGCTTCAGGGGCAGGCAACGGATTATTCCAACTTTACAGAATATTTTGAAGGAGACGACTCCACGGCTATCGATGGTAAAATGACGGCTCACGGAACAGGGTCTGAAGATTATTTTAATGGTGGGTGGTATGCCCAGCCGGGTGGATGGGTAGAACGGTTAGGAGCACCATTAAGTGGTTGTCTGGAGTATTCCCTGCCCCTTGGCCGGACAGGCGGTTACCGTTTCTTCCTGATGGATAAAATGCCTTTTTACAAGAGCATCTTTCACAGTATTGAACGTGGCCCTGTAGGAAATAACAGGGCTGTAAGCTACAGTTCTGTGGCAATGTATTATGCGGATCAATCAATCGCGGTACCTGTTCAGCCAGCAAATGCATTAACAAAGGTATATGAGCCGGATACGCTCAGCTTTTATACAAGGCTAATGCGTCACCTTACTTATAACGGTAACCTGCAGTTTAAGAATAATGTTGCGGTACTGACAGGGACAGATAACGCCAGCCTGACGATCAATGTTACAGAAATTCCAAAAGGGAGGTATAAGGTCTATCTGCATCAGATACGGTCTGCGACTGATGCAATTCAGGTCCGCATTGCCGATGACCGGCAGGTGCAGGATTGGAATAAACTGACTGTAAAAAAGGGAAGTGAGCCACAGGAGCTGTTGATCGGAACAATAGCCGTGACTGACAATGCGATCCCTGTGTCTGTTTTATTTAAAAGCAGCAATACGGATCCGGATTTGGCTTTTGACCGGGTGCTGTTTACGAAAGAGTAAATGGTAAAGTGTTTTGTGAAATTCGAAACCGTAGCTTAATCGATTAAGTAAGTAAATTGTAACCAAAATTCATAAACCTAAAAAAAACTGAATATGATCAAACGACGCTTGCGGATTTTCCGACGGCCGGCGCTGGCTTTATTACTCTTACTATCCTGCCTCATAACTGCTGAAACACGGGCCCAGGTAACAGGAACGGCAACCACCGGATTGGGCCAAACAGGAATAAAAATTGCAGGACGGGTATCGAATCAAAAGGGAGAGCGGCTTGAGAGCGTTACGGTAAACGAAGCGGCTACTCAAAATGTAGCTATTTCTGATGCTGAGGGGAATTACTCTATAAACGTATTGGACCGGGCAGCACGGCTTACTTTTTCATTGGTTGGCTATAAGTCACTGACAATACCTGTTGGGAAAAAAGATATTGTTGACGTTGTTCTGGCGGACAGTATAACAGCAATGAACCAGGTAATTGTAGTGGGGTTTGGAACTCAGAAAAAGGCTTCCGTGGTCGGTGCTATTAGTACCGTAAAGCCGGAGCAGCTGCAGCTTACACCTAACAGGTCCTTGAGCAATAACCTGGCAGGTATGGTACCCGGCGTTATTGCCGTCCAGAGGAGCGGTGATCCCTGGTCTAATAATTCTGATTTCTGGATCCGGGGGGTAAGTACTTTTGGAGGTAATTCCAAACCTTTAGTATTGATTGACGGTGTAGAGCGCAGTCTCAATGATATTGATCCGGAAGAAATTGAATCGTTCTCTGTATTAAAGGATGCGGCTGCAAGTGCCGTATATGGAGTCCGGGGCGCCAACGGGGTTATTATGATCAACACCAAAAGGGGAAAAATGGGGCCACCACAGGTCAGCCTGCGGTTTGAAGGAGCCTCAACAGCCCCGGTAAAATTGCCTGACTATATCGGTTCTGTAAAGTATATAGAACTTATGAATGAGCTGTATAAAGATGCTGGCAAGCCACCCATGATATCCGATGAGATCCTTCAGAAATACAGGGATCATTCGGATCCGGATCTGTATCCGGATGTTAACTGGTGGAAGGTAGTAGCGAAAGACCATGCCAATAATTATCGAACGAATTTGAATATGAATGGTGGGAATAATTTTCTTCGATATGCATTGGAACTGGGCTATTTTAGTGAGGACGGAATTGTACGCCGGGATCCCAAGCAGGAATGGAACTCTTCTGTTAACGTGAAGCGATATAACGTCCGGTCCAATGTAGATCTGAATGTAACGCCTACTACCGTTGTCCGTGTAAACCTGGGGGGCTATCTGCAAACACGAAATGCACCACCGGGTAATGCCGACGAAACAAATTTTGGTATTTTTTACCAGGCTTCCAGAATACCGCCTTATGTACATCCGCCGCAGTATTCTACAGGAGAGATCCCCAGAGTTACCTTCAGGGAAAATCCATGGGCCTGGGCCACACAAAGGGGATATGAACGCTGGGGCATTTACCAGTTGCAGTCTACTACCGCACTGGAACAGGATTTTAAATGGATAACCCCGGGCTTGAAAGGAAAACTGACATTCGCTTTTGACAAGTTCTCAGGAAACAGCGTTGTCCGGAGCAAGGATCCTGATTATTATAACCCGGCCGCTGGTCGCGATGCTGATGGCAACCTGATCCTTACGATTCAAAGTCACGGGCAACAGTTCCTAGGATACAGTACAAATTCACAATGGGGCGATCAAAGTGTTTATCTGGAGGGAATGCTGTCCTATGCCCGGGTATTTAATAATAAGCATGATATTAATTCCATGTTCTTATACAATCAAAGGAATTACGATCGTGGCGACAACCTCCCCTACAGGAACCAGGGTATAGCAGGCCGTTTTTCTTATACATACGACAGGCGATACATCGGGGAGTTCAATTTTGGATATAATGGTTCTGAAAACTTTGAACGGGGGCAACGGTTTGGTTTTTTCCCGGCCATGGCTGCAGGATGGATCGTGTCGCAGGAGGCATTCATGGAACCTATCAGAGATATAGTGTCTAATCTAAAAATCAGGGGA
>DASVMC010000736.1:0-1560 GCA_036384555.1 Niabella sp.
TCAACCTGGGCTATAATAAAAAGTTCAAAAAAAATAACCGCGAAATTACTGTGCTGGTGCAGCTGACTCCTTCCGGATCGCGGGCTCCTTATTTTTCCAGTTCTTTTTACCCGGGAACCGGTTCCCTGTACGGGGAACAAAATAATAATACGGTGAAGAATAAGGAATGGACCGTGCAGGCAGATTATAGTCATCCGTTTAACCGGGATGGAAATTACATCCTGGAAACGGGGGTAAAAGCCATTCTGAGAAATGTAAGGAACCGCTACGAGGTTTTTACCATAGAGAATGACCAGCCTCCTGTACCGGATGCTGACCGCTCTGATCTTTTTACCTACAGGCAATATATAGGTGCTGCCTATGCCTTGTTCAAAGCAAAATGGGAGCAGCACTGGTATGCCGAAACAGGATTGCGTTATGAACGAACCGATATACAGGGGCAGTTTGAACAAAAGACGGCTGTGATCGAAAATCAATTCGATAACCTGATTCCTACTCTCAACCTGTCTAAAAGATTGAACGAACAGCACCAGCTGGGGCTGACCTATACACAACGGATCACCCGGCCTTATATATGGGATTTGAATCCCAATGCCAACGCCAGTGATCCCAAAAACATACAAACGGGCAACCCGGAGCTGAAACCGGAAATGATGTATCAGACAGAGCTGACATATGGTCTGCAGATATCCACCGGTTATTTTATTAATACGGCCCTGTTCTGGAAACGGACCAGCAACGCCATTGTGGATTTTACCGAAATCGTTCAGCAGGGGATCTCCATCACCCGAAAGGAAAATATGGCATCCAACAGCGTATACGGCCTCAATATGTCGGCTTCTGTTCGGCCCAATGCGCAATGGAGTATTAACGGAAACCTGAATCTGAATTATTTGAATTATACCAATAATGCATGGCAGGTATTTAACAGGGGATGGGCCTCTGATGTCAATGTGAACACTACCTGTAAACTTCCCCGGAATTATTCTTTACAATTATTTGGCGCCTATGATACCCGTAAGGTAACATTACAGGGGTATGAAACACCTGTCTATTATTATGTACTCGCTGTAAGAAAGGAGCTGGCCTCACCAAAAATAGCTATAACAGTAACAACAACGAATCCTTTCTCAAAATATGTGCGCCAGACGAAGTACCTGTCGGCGCCCTCCTTTAGTACAACAGCTGCGCAGCGCGATTATCTGCAAGGGTACCGTGTTACATTCAACTGGGAATTTGGAAATAATCAAAAAGAAAAAAACATCAAAAAGGTAAAGAATGATGATGTGAATAATGCTACCAAGATGTAATGGTACTACACGCGCGTATTGTATATATTAAAAGCTGCGGGAGCATTTAACTAAAAAGCAACTGGTTGCTGTTTTTAATAGTACCACGCCGGTTAAATCAGTTATTGTGCAAACTTGTTGGATGTAATCCTGTAACCCGCTGTCATGGCGGTTTTCTGATCTGTAAGAGCATTCGGTCTCTGCTCATCGCACAAGCTCAGCACGGCTGTAAAGCCATAATTTTTCCTCATTACGTAAATCGAAATTCCGC
>DASVMC010000737.1:0-4768 GCA_036384555.1 Niabella sp.
GTTAAACAAAGAAAAGGGGCTCTATCTGCGCACGAACGCCGCATATCATGCTGAAGGCAGTTTTATGGATGCCGGTTTTACCCGCCGCTTTTTCGTGGCACCGTCATTGCTGTACAAGGTTAATGACCGGTTATCCGTGCTTGTGGATGTAGAAGCTTATGCACAAAAAGCCAATGATTTTAACCGCTTATTTCCCGAAAACTCATTTGTCAAAACCTCCCCCAAAGACCTGAAGATTGATTGGAAGCGCTCCTATAGTAATAACGACATGGTAGAAGAAAAACCTTCTTTTTCAGTATTCGGAAAAGTAGATTATAAAATATCTGATCAGTGGAAATCAGTTACAAGCTTTTCCCAGACAGATGCTACTGAACAGGGATATTGGGCTTATAATGAAATTGTAGGAGACTCTGTTGTTTCCAGAAACCCGGGGTATGAAAATAATAAGATCGGGAATTTTCAGTTTCAGCAGAATTTTAACGGAGACTTTAAACTCGGTAAGTTACGTAACCGGATCGTGATCGGCCTGGATTATTATACTACTACAATCCGGCAAAATAACGCCAGTATTTACGGCTTTGATCAGGTATATCTGTACAAGCCGGACCCACGGTATAATGATCTGACGATAACCGCACTTGATGCAGCGCTTTCAAAAATACCCTATTCCAAAAATCAGAATACACAAAACACCTATAGCACATATATTTCCGATGTACTGAATATTACACCGGCTTTAATGGCAATGGTCAGTGCCCGTCTTGATCATTTTGTGAATAAAGGTACCTGGGATATTAATGCGGATACGACTACCGGGGCCTATCACCAGACGGCGATCTCTCCCAAGCTCGGGTTGGTCTATCAGGTGATTCCCGATAAGGTTTCCCTGTTTGGGAATTATATGAATGGGTTCAGTAACAATGCACCGGTAAAACAGCCGGATGGATCCCTGTCTACATTTAAACCAAGTTATGGCAACCAGTGGGAGGTGGGAGTGAAGTCGAACCTGTTAAATAATAAGCTCAATTTTACAGCCAGTTATTATCATATAAAAGTCAATGATATGATTCGTCCTGATTTTACAGCAGGCAGGACAGGATTTTCTGTACAGGACGGCGGACAGCTGAGTAAAGGGATTGAAGTAGAAATGATCGCTAACCCGGTCAAAGGGCTGAACCTGATCGGTGGCTATGCTTACAATGATATTTATACTATTAATACCGATCCGGATGTAGATGGCTTACGTCAATGGACAGGCCCGGGACAAACGGCCAACTTATGGATAAGTTATCATTTCTTTCACACCTTTTTAAAAGGGCTGACATTGGGGTGCGGTGGCAATTATAACGGGAAGGCATACATAGGGCAATCGCGGTCAACCGGGTCCTTTTTTATTCCGGAATATACGGTACTGAACACAGTTGCCTCTTATGACAGATCCTTCTACCAGGTAACGTTAAAAGTAGAGAATTTTACTAACGAAATATACTGGGGAAGTTATGTGGGGCAAATGATGCCCAGAAGGGTCACCGCTTCTTTTGCGGTCCGTTTTTAACCGGTAATAACAGAGGGATCAGAAAGGCTTGTTTTAGTCTTTTTTACCTGTAAATTCTTTGTACTTATCATTGACATAGGCAATCAGGCTGGGCCTGTCCAGTAGTCTTGCCTGTTCATAGGTAGGTCTGTATTTGTAAAGAAATAAGTGAAGTGAGTCGCCTTTCAAACCGGTCAGTTTGCTTACCCAAAGCGGAGAAAAAACATAATCAATATATGCATCTTCTTCCTGTTTCTGCAATTGCTTTCTGAATTGCCGGGTTTTGCGCGCTTTTTTTGAAAAAAAACTAACCGGGCTTAATACAATACCAGCCCCGGCTTCCGGTGTGTTTCCACCCGTAAGACCCGGCTGCTTCTCATAGATCCTGGCATAATCATTCCTGCGCCGTATAGAATCGAGCTGGTAATTACTGGATACGGTCACATTTTTTAATAGTGTACCGTCTACTGTCAGCCCTACATCATACCCGGTTTTTAAAAGCTGCTCTTCTACTTTAACCGTATCGCTTTTTAAGCCGGTTGATGAAAAGATCACTATGTCCTTATTAGATGCGGCAATTTCATAAGTACCGGCAGTGCTGGAAACGGATGTCTTTTGAGTGGTCAGATTGGTAATTGTGGCACCGGGAACGGGTGTATCATTGCTGTATAAAAAAATATTCCCTCTTAAATAAGTTTTTGTTTGAGCAAGCGCAGTTGCGGCAATCAGCAGCAGCGTAGATATGAAAAAGGTGCGTAACATCTGAAGTTAAAAATAGAAAGGCTTTGCCTGCCATAATCAAGTGGGCATCCAATCTTTTGTTAAAGCTGGGATACTCACTTTGTTGTCAAATAATCATTCTGCGTCATTTTATAAATCCGGATCATGTCTCCCGAATTCATTTTTGATGCGGACCATTGGGTTTCATTAAAAATATTAATTGAATCATTGAGAGAAGGATCAGCATTGCGGGATAAAATGTATCTGTGATCTACGTCCATCCTTTGGCGGTTACCAATTGTGATTCTTGCCATATTGGGTACCATGGTGCTGGTCTCGGCACAGCCTTTTGCGCAGATCACCTGCATAATCTGTGTACTGGAATTAGGATCAACAGTGATCTTATCAAACTCATAACGAATGGTAGTATCTCCTTTGGCATCAACCGTACCATTCAGGTACTGGATGGTTACCGGGTCTGGAAGCGGGTTTTCATAAACAGTGGTCAGGTTATAATAAACAGGCGTTGCATCTTTCCCCTTCTGACAGCTTCCCAAAAGGAAAACGGTCAAAAGCAGGAGACAAACCCTTACAGCGCCGGAATAATTTTTCATTTGTGGCCTTTTTACTATATACGTAAACAAGCACTCAACTGTAACACCGTATCAAATACATTTGTGTTGTACTCAAATTTCCGAAAAAATCGGCTATTTTGGCGGATTATTTTTTTATTAATATTGATTGTTTATGAAACGATACATTTTTTTTACCGGCCTGCTATTCCTGGCAACAGCTGTAAGGGCTCAGGACCAAAAAATAATGACAACGGCAGATTATGACCGGGCGGTAAGCAAGCTGGCAGGAGGGCCTGTGGCAAAAGAATTTGCCAGACAAAACATTCTTCCGCAATGGACGCAGGAGGGCAAACTATGGTATCAGGTTCCTGCCGGTGATCAGTATGTGCTCATTGATCCTTCGGCAAAAAAAATAACTAAAACCCTCACCGGCAAGGCGCCGGGAGAAGAGCGGACCTTGAACAGGCGGCGGGCGGCATCCCGGTTTTCGGTTTCCCCTGACGGGAAAAAGGCAGTTTTTATAAAGAACTGGAACCTTTGGGTAAGAGATATTACAACGGGAACCGAAAAACAGCTGACTACTGATGGTATTAAGAACTTCGGGTATGCCACAGATAATGCAGGCTGGAAACATTCAGACGATCCGATCGTTCTGTGGTCGCCCGACAGCCGGAAGGTAGCCACTTTTCAGCAGGATCAGCGTCATGTAAAGGATATGTACCTGGTACGTACAAAAGTAGGTGCCCCGGAGCTGGAACAATGGAAATATCCCTTGCCGGGCGACAGTGCTGTCATTAAGATTCACCGGGTGATAGTGGATGTGGAGACTTCAGCTACGGTACGTTTGGAAATGGCTCCGGACGATCACCGGGGTACATTGAGTGATGATATTGCTGTAGATGGCAAATTAGGAGATGCCCAATGGAGTGCAGATGGCCTGCAGCTGGCTTTTGTATCAGTAAGCCGGGATCATAAAATAGCTACTTTCCGCGTTGCCAATGCCGGAACGGGAGCGGTGCGCACTGTTTTCAAGGAGGAAGTGCCCACGCAATATGAATCCGGGCAGGGAAAGATCAACTGGCAGTTCTTTCCGGAAACGAACGAGTTTATCTGGTATTCCGAACGGGATGGCTGGGGACATTTATACCTCTATGATCTGAATACCGGTAAGTTAAAACAACAGATTACAAAAGGAAATTTTGTGGTTACACAGCTGTTGAGTGCAGACCCGGTTAAAAGGAAGCTTGTTTTTGAAGCGAAAGGAAAAGAAGCAGGCGAAAATCCTTATTACAGCCATTTCTATAAAATTAATTTTGATGGAAGCAACTTAGTACCGTTAACGGCAGAGCCCGGCACTCATACGGTTGCTTTTTCTCCTGACGGGAACTATTTTGTTGACCGGTATTCAGCGCCGGCAGTACCTCCTGTTATTAAGTTGAAGACCCGTGAGGGCAAAACGCTTACTGAGCTGGCAACAGTTGAGCTGGCAAAATTAAAAACGGCAGGTTGGGTAGCTCCTGAATTATTTTCAGTGAAATCGGCCAGCGATCAGTTTGACCTGTATGGACTTATGTATAAACCCAGCCAATTGGATGCCTCTAAAAAATATCCGGTAGTCGTTTATATTTATCCGGGTCCGCAGGGCGGAAGCGTAGGAAACTGGTCTTTTACCGCTGCCGGTGGTGATTTTCAGGCCCTGGCAGAGCTGGGTTTCATTGTAATACGGCTGGAAGGGAGCTGCAATCCTAATCGTTCGAAAGCATTTCACGATGCCTGTTACGGGCATATGGGAGAAAATACCCTGCCCGACCAGGTGGCTGCTTTAAAGCAGCTGGCTGCCAAAAATCCTTTTATGGATCTGGACAGGGTAGGGATCTGGGGACATTCCGGCGGTGGTTTTGCAACAGTTACCGCAATGTTCAGGTATCCTGCGATTTTT
>DASVMC010000738.1:0-8643 GCA_036384555.1 Niabella sp.
TCGGAATTGTTGGAAGAAGCGAGAAAATATGTAGTGGCAAAACAAATATTACGTTGTGGAACATCCATTGGCGCAAATATTTTTGAAGCTCAACATGCGGAAAGCAGATCGGATTTATTCACAAAATGAAAATAGCTGTAAAAGAAGCAAACGAAACAGTGTATTGGTTGTCTATTTGTGAGCGAAGTGAAAATTATCCTGCTAGTAGTTCTTTAAAAGAGATGTGCGAAGAATTGATACGGATTGTATCAAAAATTATTATATCAAGCAAAGGCAGCATAAGAGGAAGATTAACACTAAGTTTAATCACCTTCTCAGCTGTATTTTTTAAAATAAGAATGGTTTAGACAGGAACGTGATTTCCATTTTTACATTTTCACACCTGTCACATTTACACATTATAATTTGTTTATGGAGCATTATTCAATGAATTTGACCCTGAAGGTATGGAAACAAAAGAACGCTGAGAGCAGCGGAAAGTTTGAGACCTACAAAGTATCTGATATCTCATCAGAAATGTCCTTCCTGGAGCTATTTGATGTACTGAACGAGCAATTGGTTCGTGAAGGGAAAGAGCCGGTGGCATTTGACCACGATTGCAGGGAGGGTATCTGCGGTATGTGCTCTATGTATATCAATGGGCGCCCGCACGGTCCCTGGCAGGGAACCACTACCTGTCAATTGCATATGCGTGCTTTTAAGGATGGGGATACGATTGTAGTGGAGCCCTGGCGCGCAAAAGCATTTCCTGTAGTAAAAGACCTGATCGTGGATCGCAGCGCATTCGACCGTATTATTCAGGCAGGTGGTTATATTTCCGTAAATACGGGTAATGCCCAGGATGGCAATACCATTCCTATTCCCAAGGAGCACGCAGATAAGGCATTTGCCGCTGCTGCCTGTATTGGCTGTGGTGCCTGTGTGGCCGCCTGTAAAAACGCTTCCGCATTACTCTTTTTATCTGCAAAGGTTTCGCACCTTGCCCTGTTACCACAGGGAGATACCGAAAGAAAACAAAGAGCGCTGGATATGGTGGCACAAATGGATAAAGAAGGGTTCGGGTCCTGTACCAACACAGGAGCCTGCGAAGCGGTTTGTCCAAAAGAAATTGAAATAACCAATATTGCCCGGCTGAACAGGGAGTACCTGGCAGCAGGACTGGCATCAGACGTAAAAACGCATTAATAGAAAAAGCATACCGCATAAAAAGCCCGGCAGCTGCCGGGCTTTTTTATACTTATCTTTCTCTTTAGAACGAATATTTTATACCAAACTGTACAGAAGAATAGGGATTGGCCGTTTTTGTTTTCGCACCGGCATTTTGATTGACACTATATATATACGATTGTGTGGCCTGGTTAAAACCCGTCACATTATAAAGTGTTGTGTTCACAATCTGGTTATAGCCGCCCCATTTATAATTCAATAAATTCAACACATTAAAAATATCCGCCCGCAAGGCAATTTTATGTGTCTGAGTAATTTTAAACTCTTTTGCAATGCTCATATTCCAGATGGAGCGCCAGGGTTGTAATCCGCCATTATATGCAGCAAACTTACCAAAGTTACTTTCAAGGAATTTTTTAAACTCCGGACTTGTTTTTTGCAACAGGCTTTCCATTCCTGCTTTAATATCCGGCGGTGTATCCGGATCATTGGGATCAAAAATATAAGCAAGGTTTGTACCATCGTTCCTTTCACCAATAACATCTTTATTAATGTTAACCGTATATCTTGCGTTTTGGAACAGCTGGAATGAAGAACTGATGCTAAACCCATAAAAGGTAGGGCTCAGCAACAGCGCTACCAGTTTATTAGGCTGATCGCCGTCACTGTACCAATCCTTTCCATATTGCGCATAAGTCCAATAAGAAGGCCCTACACTAAAATTCGCATTTCTGGGATCGCCATTGTCATATGGTGGCGTTCCTGTTGCTTTTCCCTTTGCATAAGAAAGGCTGAAGGAGCCATCTTTTCCTATTTTTGCCGCTGCTTCCACCATAAAGCCCCAATATTTGGAGGCCCAGGAAGTATTTGTAAAATAACGTACCTGGTTGAAATTAGGAGAACGCCTGGAGTTGGCTATAGGTAAATCCGCAAATGGCGTGGTAATGGTATTGGCCGGCACATATACTTCCCGTCCTTCATTTGTAATAAATTCCGGTTGCGTCTTCAGGTTCAGGTCATATAAATAAAAGTTGTCCCAGGTATTATTAAAATAGCCATTGATACCTGCCCGCAGCCAGTCATTAAAGTAATGATAAAAACTGATATTGGTTTTAAATGTCAGCGGGTTTTTCAGGTTCTTGTCGAGCACCAGCACCGTCGCCGGTTGCTTACCTGAGGAAGGTAATGAATTATAATAATCCACTCCCGGCACCAGGTTGAAATTGGACTGATACGCAGCCCAGTCCGGGATGGGTACATTATTAAAAATATCTACCTGCCGGTAGTTCACGCCATTATCAATATGGGCAAATGTTAATGGCTGGGTTGTAAACTCAGAGGCAAAAAGGCCTGCACCAAACTTAAAAATATCCCTGCCGTTATTGTGAATATCCCAGATCAGGTTTACCCTGGGCTGAATGTTCTTTGCATCAAAAGGACGTACATCTGTCCGCACGCCCAGGTCCTTATCCAACTGCTCATTATAAGTTGGCTTGTTGCCAATCAGGGTTCCGTCCCAGCGGATACCGGCAGACAAATTCAGATTGGGCCGGAGGTTCGTTTGCATTTGGGCATAAAGGCTAAATTCAAATAAGGGCACGCTCACAGGAGGATTATTCCCATTTAAAGGAATTTTACGATTAAATTCCCTGGGCAGGTTCTTTTGCATGCTATCAATACTGGCATAATAAAATTGCCCCTGCTGATCATGCGTTAACTGATCGGTAATATGGTTAATGTTATTATCTGTGCCTATAACAAAATCGATATTCCCTTTTTTAAAGTAATAATTATTAACCAGCTGGATCACATTGGAAGCATCGGTTTCCGGCACCCAGTTTTGATTGCCAAAAGCTACGGTACGTGTATCCGTAGTGCCATCACCGAAGGTAGACCCAACGGTAACAAAACCTTCCGGTACGCGGTTGTACAGGAAGTTCAGGAATTTCCGGTAGGTGCTGTAGTTGATCTTCAGATCGTTGTAAGATGTAGCCGACACCTCGGTCCGCAGACTCAACATTGCTGCATGATCCTCTTCAATACCGGTATATTGAGTAGAAAGCAGCCCGTTAGATTTTAGTTTATTGGGATCGACAAAATGCAGGTAATTGTACTTCAGCGTTAGCAGGTTTCGTTTATTAATATTATAATCAAACTTGGCAAATACGTTCCTTGTCGTTTGTTTAATATTGATGGTGCCATACTCCTGCCCTACCGGGAACCCGAATTGCTGCTGCATAATAGAAACAATTTTATCCAGGTTCGCCTTGGTGATCTTCAGGTTCTTTTCTGCCTGATCCTGCGTGGCACCGGCCGTATTAAAATCATACGCGCTGAAGGGTATGGTATTGGTGTATTGATCATATGCTACTAAAAAATGCAGTTTATCTTTTATAATAGGACCACTGAACAATGCTCCGAACTGATCCATTTTATATTTACTGTTGAGGGTATGACCATACAGGTCTTTCTTGGCTGCCAGGGCATTGGCGCCATAATAGCCCCAAACCGAACCGGAGAAGGTATTGGTACCCGATTTTGTAATGGCTTTTACCACGCCGCCGGAACCCCGCCCATTGGTAACATCATAATCATTTGTTGATACTTCAAATTCCCGGATGGTTTCCGAAGAAATGGAAAATGCAGCATCTGTTACGCCGCCAAAGGTCGCCCGCCGGTTGCTTACACCATCCAGGAGGTACCCGGTTCCCCAGCCTTTGCACCCGCCAGCGAGGAAGAGCCGCTTGCCAATGGTGATAAGCTGGTCAGCTCCGTATAATTCCGGGATGATAATGGCAGCTTCTGCATGGTCCTGGAACTGATTGCAGTAGCCGTTCCCAGCCGGTCTATACTGTTCTTAAAACTATTGGAAACAACCGTTACGTTGCTGAGCTCACCTGCTTTCTGACTCAATATTATTTTCCGGAGTACCAGGCGGTCGCCCAGGTTCAATGCATTCCCGGGCAGGTTCATTGGCTGGTAACCGATTGATGAAATGGTAATATCATAAGTGCCGACAGGCAGATCAGACAACCCGAAATAACCGGTAGTATTTGTTACGGTACTTGTGGTAAATCCGGTATGGGTATTCTTTACGATCACTGTAGCCGAAGACAACACCTGGTTACTGTCATTAAAAACAAATCCGCTGATAGAAGACCCGCTGTTCTGGGCGGCCAGGCCATTTGCTAAAAAAATAAATAGCAAGAGGCCTGTGAACAGGCGCTGAAAGCAATGTTTATTCATAAAGAGAAGTATAGGGTTTAAATTGGAGGCAAATTTATCTGCAAGGAATCAATAACAATTGCAGCACATCCGGAATTAATAATAACTTAATCCCTTGCTCATTCCTCTTATTTTGTAAAATAAACGGGCGTTACTTTGTGTGTTTTTCTAACTACTTTTAAGCAAAGGACTTATATCGATTTTATCCGTTTAAAGGGTTGCCTGTCATCTGTAGAGTGTCAGTAATTCATTCTTGGCAAGGAAAGGTTTTTCTGTACTACAATAATTCTTGTAACAAAGATCAGGGCAATCACAATGAATTTACTGATATCTATATTTACCTTAAGGTACAACAGCAAAAAATAAACCAGTCCGCCAAAAATACAGACCGTTGCATAAATTTCTCTTCTGAAGATCAGTGGGATCGTATTCAAAAGAATATCCCTGGTAATGCCACCAAAGCAGCCGGTGATCGTACCTAGCGCAATACATATTCCCGGATTCAGTCCAAAATTGATCCCCTTTTGCAGGCCTACTACTGTAAAAAGCCCCAGCCCGAGGCTATCAAACAGAAACAATGTAACTTTCAGTTTCCTGATATAGGTCTTAAAGATAATCCCGGTTACAGATGTGATCAGGATCACCAGGCAAACCTGAACATCACGCATCCATGCCACCGGTACATCCCCAATCAGCAAATCCCGTATTGTTCCGCCGCCTATTGATGTCACAAACGCAATGATCAGCACTCCAAAAGCATCCAGCTTCCGCTGCATAGCAGAAAAGGTCCCGGAAATTGCAAAAGCAATGGTTCCTAATAATTCAATAATTCCCGATGTACTGGAAAACATATGGTGTAAAATAATGAAATTTCGAGTTATGATATCAGCAGGATATTGGATACCCATTCAGGGAGGCCGATGCGCAACTCTGAATGCGGAAGCTATCACTAATTACTGATGACTAACCACTGATAACTGAAAACTGATAACTGATCACTCACCGTTCTCACCAGTTATTTCCCTGCTCCTCATTCATCCGTTCGGAAACATCCTCAGGCCGGGTATGCCTCCAATCGGGGTCATAGGGTACAAACCAGGACAGCCAAAGGCTCCTTGAAAAACGCATCAACCAGGGCTGCAGAATGATCAGCGCTACGGAATTAAAAATAAGCCAGTATATAAAACGATGATCCTCCGTTGAAAAGCCAATCACCAGCCACCATATAAAGGCACTGAATACCGTAAGAAATACGGCAATAAAATAGCTGACATAGCCGGTCCCATAGTAGAAGCCTACTTCAAGCTCCGTCGGCTGTCCGCAAACCGGGCAGTATTTATTCATTTTAAGTACCCCCTTTATGCGGATGGCAAATTTATGCTCAAAGAGCCTGCCCTCCCTGCACCGCGGACAATAGCAACCTAACACTGTGGCCAGGTACCCCCTGTTGCTTTCTTCCGGTTTCATAACCAATCTGTTTCACTATCAAAGGTACAAACTAAAAAAGGCGGCCGCAATTATTTTTGGCACCAGCAGCAGTGCAGGGGGCAGCAATCTTGTGTCACTCACTTGTGCTATGGAATACATAGCGTCAGTTGTCGGGTCAAATGTAAAGAGTCATTAAGCGCTTTCTGTCCCAAACGCGTCCAGAATGCGTTCCATCCGGGTGCTCCTGCTTCCTTTTATCAGTATTACCGCATTTTGAAGTTGCTGTCTCTTTATCCATTCCTCCGCTTTATCAGAAGACTCAAAATAAATAAATTCTTTTTCATAAGCCTCAAACGGTTTTCCGACCAATACGACCTTATCCCAGTGATAGCCCCGTATGAGTGTAACAACAGCATTATGCTCTGCTGGTGATGCGGCACCCATTTCGGCCATAGCACCTAATACCAGTACTTTTTTATCGCCCGCCATATTTGCAAAATTCTCTATGGCCAGTTTCATACTGCTTGGGTTGGCATTATAGGCGTCCAGGATAATTTTGTTAGACCCCTTCTCAAGCAGCTGGCTACGGCTATTAGAAGGTGCATATTGTTCAATAGCCGTTTTTATTCTTTCCGGCGGAATATTAAAATAACTGCCGATGGCGGTTGCAGCCAGTACATTGGGCAGGTTGTAACCGCCCACCAATTGTGTCCGGATAGTTATTGCTTCCGGTTTTGTAACAGCTACTTCTAAAAAAGCCATCCCTTCTTTTGCAGTACCTGTAACGTCCGCACCGCTGGTCCCGTAACTGACAATTTCTGAAATACCCGTGCTCATTGCGTGCAGGTAATCATAATCCCACATTACAAAAGCAGTTCCATCCCCGCGTTCCCGCAAAAAATCATACAACTCTCCTTTCCCTTTTTTAACGCCTTCTAAACTACCAAATCCTTCCAGGTGCGCCTTTCCTACATTGGTAATTAAACCATGAGTGGGTTTTGCCACCTGGCAATATCCTTTTATTTCGAGCAGGTGATTGGCACCCATTTCAATAACCGCCATTTGTGCATCGTTCCTGATCTTTAACAGGGTCAGCGGCACGCCGATATGATTATTCAGGTTGCCAGCAGTAGTATAGGTTTTATAGGTACTGCTCAACACAGCATGAACGAGCTCTTTTGTAGTGGTTTTGCCATTACTGCCTGTTATCGCAATTACCGGAAATTGAAACTGATCCCTGTGATAGGCCGCCAGTTGCTGCAGGGTTGTCAACACGTCATCGACCAAAATGGTTTTTCCGGGAATTTCATAGGCGGCCTCGTCGATAATGACTTTCGCCGCGCCTGCATTAACAGCCTGCTGTGCAAAACTGTTCCCGTTAAAATTAGGTCCTTTTAACGCAAAAAACAGTTCTCCATCCTGTATTTTCCTTGTATCTGTCTGTACATTGGGATGCTGCAAATACACCTGGTACAATTCCTGCATATTCATTGAACAAAAATAAAGAAAACTACCTGCGGATCAAGTACCTGCTTCCTGAAATAGTTATTTCCCGAAGAGCACCGGGCGGCCACCGGTAAAGATGAACAGATGTACTATTATTCTGCTGCACTGGCAACCCGGTACAGTTCTACATCAATATGAGATTTAATCCCTATATTGGCACCGGGCATCATTTCCTGCTGATAAAAATGAAAGTAGTAACGACTAAAAAATAATTCAATGGCATACAGAATAGGTTCAGGGATCGATTTTCACCAGTTTGCAGAAGGACGGGAACTTTGGATCGGGGGCGTTAAAATACCCCATCATAAAGGAGCGCTCGGCCATAGTGATGCAGACGTTTTATTACACGCCATTTGTGATGCGCTGCTGGGAGCTTTAAGTCTGGGTGATATCGGCATTCATTTTCCCAACACAGACGATCGCTTTAAAGATATCGATAGCAAAATCCTTTTAAAGGAAACAATGAGCCTGATCAGGAACAAAGGGTACAAAGTGGTCAATGCAGACAGCACTCTTTGCCTGCAGGAACCGAAAATAAAACAATACATTCCTGCTATGCAATCAGTTATTGCGGAACTGTTAGCCGTAACAACAGACGCTATCTCCATAAAAGCCACCACTACAGAAGAAATGGGTGCAATTGGCCGCCAGGAGGGATTAATGGCGATGGCCACTGTTTTGTTACAAAAAATATAAAATTTACAGGATAAACATACCCGTTCCAATACATTTAGCCGGTATAAACCAATACAATGAATAATGCTTTCCCCATCAATAAATACTGCAATGCCCGGGCATAAGCCCTGGTATCAGTTACTAAAGCATCCATTCAATCCGGCAGCCCGTCTCTTTAAGAGTGTTAAAGTAATATAATATTCGTACCAAGCATTTATCTTTGTTACAATGGCAGCAGTTGCAATAAAAATTATCAATCAGTCAGCAAATCCCTTACCGGAATACGCCACATCAGGTGCATCCGGAATGGACATCCGGGCTTCGCTGGAAGCGCCCGTTACTTTAAAATCCCTGGAAAGGACACTAATACCTACCGGTATCTTTATGGAAATACCGGAAGGATATGAAGTACAGGTACGCCCGCGCAGCGGCCTGGCCATAAAGTACGGTTTAACCTGTTTAAACACACCCGGCACTATTGATGCAGATTACCGGGGTGAGGTAAAAGTGATCCTGATCAATCTTTCCAATGAGGACCAGGTAATTCATAACGGTGATCGCGTAGCACAGCTGGTGGTCCAAAAAGTGGAACAGGCAGAATGGGTTGCTTCAGAAACATTGAGTGAAACCGTTCGGGCCGGC
>DASVMC010000739.1:0-2909 GCA_036384555.1 Niabella sp.
CACCGGAAGGGATTGCGGTCACCTTCGGCAAACAGATGATCGAGGAGCAGGGAGGTTTGAGGGTCTTCTTAAGGGCTTTTGAAGCCACAATGTCACAACATGAAAACGGCAGCTACTGGATGCAGACTTGCTCTAACTTCCCCAAACACGAACCTGATCATATTTACATCATCGTTGCTAACAGACTGTACGGGAGAGTATATTTTGGCGGCTTTCACCGGAATCACGACACAAATGTGATAGGTTATGGGGCAACCGGCAAACAAAAGCTAATGAATAAGCCATTCATTATACTGTCCGGGCCCATGGAAAAATGTCCATTCAAAAGAACCCTGAGAGGCTTCCAGGGATTCAGATATACTACAAAATTATTTTAAGATGTATGAGGATAAGTTAAAGTGGACTAAAGAATTGTGTGAAAGAGTAAAAAAAGACTTTAGCCCATACGCGGTTATTGTTGGCTATACAGGCGGTAAGGATAGCAATATTGTCCTTAGGTTGGCGACCATGTTTTTTAAAGTAGATGCTGCATTTACCTGCAATACTACTATAGCGGCTCCTGAAACGCTCAAAAAATGCGAAAGCGTTGCAAAAGATGTTTATGGAGTAAAGTACATTTCAAAAATGCCGCCATATAATGGAGTAGAAGAAAACCCAGACACTTATTTCGAACTGGTAAAAAATCACGGATTCCCCGGAAGCACGGATACTGCTCATAATTGGATGTACCGGTATCTAAAAGATCACACAATTTCAAAAATAGTAGCATCATTCAGAAATAGAAAAAGAAATCGTCCCATTGTTATCCTTATGGGAGCCCGAAAAGAAGAGAGTGCTCGCCGTATGGGTACAAGCGATGATATCACCATCATTGGCAATACCATTTGGGTAAACATTGCCAATTTGTGGACTGATTCAGAAATGGCGGCTTTCGCTGAAGATTTTAAAATAAATGAGCACCGGTCACCAATATCTATTGGGATGGGCATAAGTGGGGAATGCTTCTGTGGATCGTTTGCAGGTGGACCAGGAGAATTGCAAGAGCTTAAATTTTGGAGCCCCGCCACATACGACAAAATAATTGGGATTACGCGCTTTCTTAAATCCATAGGCTTCAATTGGGAATGGTATGAATCGCCGAATGTCCACTATATAAGAGAAAAAAAAGGACAACTTAACATGTTTTCACCAAATTTAATAATGTGCAGCACTTGCATGAGTAACAAATAAACGATGAGTACCATTTGGACACAGGCAGATATCGACCGCTTCAATGCGAAAAAGGGAAAAGCAGTTGAATCGCAGGCCGGCAGTATCGCCCCCGGAAAGTTCCTGTTCGCCCTAGGCAGAATGAAGGCCCGGAAAATGAACAAAACAGAGCGCCTTTATGCAGATATCCTGGACCTGAAGAAGAAATCAGGGGAAGTAATCGAATACTGGTTTGAAGAAATCAACCTTCGCCTATCTGATAACTGTTTTTATAAAGCAGACTTTTTTGTTTTGATGGCATCCGGCCAGCTGGAGGTCCATGAAACGAAAGGCGGGTATGTTACAGATGATGCCCTGGTGAAAATAAAAGCTGCTGCAGAGAAGTTCCCTTTCCGTTTTTACATGAAAAAATTAGTAAAAGGTGTTTGGGAGAGCAGAGAATTTTGAGGATTGAACGTGGAATGACGTTTAAACGTCATATGGATTTATTGAAAAACAATGAGTTGTGAAAATAATCCACATTGTTGTTAACAAGTTAGTAAAATAGTTATTCACTTTTTGGTAGAAATATCGCATACATTTGTACCGTATAAATGAATATGATTATAGACATAATATGGACATTTAAACAGAGGTAAATATAAAACGGCATTGGGAATAACTACACATTTAATAATCAAAAACAAAAAGCCCCCCACCAGAGGCAGGGGGCTGGGCATTTAAAGCCCATTTTGACAGTTGCAAACTGGGATCGGGAATGGTCTTCTTTTCGCACGTATTACTTCGCCGGTAACTGGATGCTTAAAGGACCACCTGAAGATCAGAATGCAATCACTGCCACAATGGGGGCAAATTGTATTAGCCATTTTAAATACCTCCTTTTTGTTAATAGCCGAATGCTTAGAAATTAATCTTTCGCACGAGGCGGCCTCCTCACTCTCGTAAACACGAGAGTTTTTTTATTCAAAGAGGTTGATAAAGCTTGTGGAAAAACAAAGAATAACTTTGGCGCAACGCGTTGTATATTTGTGGTGTCGAGTCACAAAGAAAACATTTTACGCCTCTTGTTTTAAACAAGGGGCTTTTATGTGAAAGAACTTTAAAACAAATGTACTTTACAATTACCAGTAACTGCGGTACGATATATTCACATCTGTTGATAAGATGGCCGGAATTCGTAATAGAATGCAGGTCAGGTATCAGTTTCAAAATTCTGATTTAATATTGAGAAGCGTACAAGTCTTTATACACCTTGTGTGCAAAACATTTCGACACCTGCTATGCAGTTTTTCCCCATTACTTTACTGCTCCTTTTTTCGTATCTTTAAGCATCCAATTGCTTAAAAAAATCGCTTATTAACATCGCTGTATCGAATTAAATCACATAAATTATCTATTATGAAAATAGGAAATTATGTAGAGCATAGAGATATGCATGTAAATCAAGGATTAAGGTTTGAAATTACAGACCTTAATGAAGAAAGGACCATGGCGGAGGGATCTGTTTACGAAAACGGTTCTTATGTAATTAAATGGTTTCCAGTGGAAGATCTAATATTCAAGGACTTTCCTGACGGACATTTTGGGGATTAGATTAAGCCGGCGTTTTGCCGGCTTTTTAATTGCATTTTTATTGAAAAAATATTTGGCGAAATCAAAATATTTTGTATCTTTACTGTGTTATTAATTAATCATCGCGG
>DASVMC010000740.1:0-3516 GCA_036384555.1 Niabella sp.
CTCTTTTAAAATGAATTCAATATCATCTTTAAAACCCATGTTCAGCATTTCATCGGCCTCATCCAATACCACATAATGAATATCATCAAGATGTATGGCCTTCCGCTCAATAAGATCAATCAGGCGGCCGGGGGTAGCCACAACAATATGTGTTCCCCTTTTTATTTCACGGATCTGCTGACTGATGGCGGTGCCTCCATAAACAGCAGTAATATGAATGGCGGCATTCTTTTGTTTAAATGCATTCAGATCATTTGCGATCTGCAGGCATAATTCCCTTGTAGGACAAATAATTAATGCCTGCGGCGATGGAAATGACTTATCAATCAGCTGCAAGAGCGGCAATCCAAAAGCAGCTGTTTTTCCGGTACCGGTTTGCGCCAGTCCTATAAAATCTTTTGTTCCCTGTAATAAAACAGGTATTGCCTGTTCCTGTATGGGGGTGGGCGTCTTAAAGCCAATTCCCTCCAATGATTGAAGTAAGCCTTCTTCTATACCCAACGATTCAAATGTAACCACTAAACTATTTTTATAAAATGAAGCGGCAAAGGTATGACATTTACTGCACAATGCTGAAATATACAGTACCAAATAAAAAGCCATCCCGTTATAGTGGGATGGCCTTCGTTATTGCCGAATATAAATGAACTATTTCTTTGCAGCGGTATCTGTATGAATGGCCGCAGCATTGGTATCCAGATTTACAGTATCTCCTGCTGCTTTTTCAGGCGCTTTGATAGAATCCGGAGTTGTTGGCGCTACAGCTGTAGAATCACCGCTTTTCGTTTCCTCGTTGGAGCCACTGTTACAGGCTACGAAACCTACTGAACTGATTGCCAAAACAATAAATAACTTTTTCATTATTTTAAACTTTTAATTTACAATATGGTGTTAATACCTGAAAAAGGGATAGGTAACCCGGTGAACCGCAAAAAAGTTTTTCTTAATGATAAAGGGTTACTATTTTTAAAAAAAAGTATTATAAACTGAATAAGGCGTGAAAGATACGATTTTAGAACAGGAAATATTGTTGCTGAAGGGGTTAGCACGTAATGACCGGAAAGCAGCAGAAGAAATATACAAACAGCATTACAACCTTATTCAGGCTTTAGTTGTCAATAATAATGGTACTGCTGATGATGCCCGTGATATTTTCCAGGAGTCGATGGTCGTGCTCTTTGAAAAGTCCCGCTCGGGGGCCTTTGAGCTCAACTGTCAGATTAAAACCTATTTGTATTCTGTAGCCAAACGACTATGGCTAAAGAAGTTACAACATCAGGGCCGTTTTACGGAAGAATGGAATGATACGGGGATGCAGGTACGGGTAGATGAGGACATAGAAGTGCACGAACAAAAAGACCAGGAATTTGATCTGATGCATCAGTCCATTCAGAATTTGGGCGAACCCTGTAAAAGCCTGCTGGAAGCATTTTACTTTAAAAAGAAAAGCATGCAGGAGATAGCAGAAAGTTTTGGGTATACCAATTCTGAAAATGCCAAAACACAGAAATATAAATGCCTGATGCGCTTAAAAAAAATATTCTTTTCTCAATATACTAAAAAGGAGCTGTAATGCACGAGCATGACAATATATTATTAACTGAAACTGTTGAACGGTATATTTCCGGGGACATGACACCGGATGAGCGTTTGCAGTTTGAAAATTTAAGAAAGGCGGATAGCGAAGTGGATCAGATGGTAGTGACCCACACCATGTTCATGCAAAAAATGAACAGCTATAATGAGTGGCAGAAATTTCAGGCGGCTTTAAATGAAATCCATGATGATCTGGCCACACAGGGTAAAATAGATTCCCCGGCTTTAAAAGGAAAAGCAAAACTGGTATACCTGTTCAATAAATATAAAAGAGTAGGTTCCATTGCTGCCTCCATAGCGGGGCTCACTGCATTGCTGGTTTCTGCCATCCTGTGGTCGGTTACGCCCAAAACACCAAGAGCGCAGCTGGATCTTTTAAACCGCAATATTCATAACCTGGCCAATAAATCGCGTCAGCAGGATCAGGAGATCTATAATCTGAAAAATAATCAGCGCTCAACAAGTGTTGTAAAACCAACGATCAATTACAGCTCGGGCGGTACCGGTTTTATCATTGATAATAAAGGACTGCTGGTGACCAACGCACATGTAATACAAAATGCCCAGAATATTGCAGTAGGCAATGCCTCCGGCGATGAGTATGAAGCAAAAGTAGTTTATACAGATCCCGTAAGAGATATTGCTGTTCTTAAGATCATTGATAAAAATTTTAAAGGGCTGCCGCCTATTCCTTACGGTTTTACCCGGAAAACGGCTGACCTTGCAGAACCGCTGTTTACATTAGGATACCCCAGGGAAGATATTGTTTACAATGAAGGCTACCTGAGTTCTAAAACCGGGTTTAATGGTGATACCTTAAGCTGCCAGATAGAAATTGCCGCCAATCGTGGTACCAGTGGCAGCCCTATTTTAAATAATGAAGGAGACGTTATTGGTATCCTGAACAGTCGTCAGAAGGATCAGGAAGGTGTTGCTTTCTTTATCCGGTCAAGAAACCTCTATTCTATTCTAAACGAGGTAAAGGAAAAGGAGAAAACAGATTCTGCTATCCAGAATGTCAGGTTGAACAGCCGGTCTTCCATAGCCAATCTGAGCCGCCAGCAGCAAACGAAAAAAATACAGGATTATGTATTTATGGTAAAAGTAAATTAACCTTTAATAAAACAGCAACCAAAACCGATTTTCCCCGGCTCCGCGCCGGGGATTTTTTTTGAATGTTATTCCTGTAGTAATCAGGAACGGTGCCTCCTGCATTAATAGGGATCCACATCCGGCAGTACCACAACAGACCGGTACCTTTTTTCCTGGTGCAATAAAGCAATATGATAAAGGATGTCCTTTTTGCAGGCATCAATGACCTTTGAGTTGCGCGGTAACTTTAGTAATAATTCCCTCAGGTACTGATTCCTTACTTTATTAATAACAGGCTCAGACGGGCCTATTATGAATTCCCTATACTGATTTTGTAAACTACCGGAAAACCAGTCAGCAGCATCCTGCACCACTTCCCGGATCTTATTTTTAAAAGTAAGCCGGATCAGCCGGGTATAAGGCGGATAGCCAAATTGCTGCCGCTCAGGCATTTCGTTATCAAACAGTTTTTGATAATCATGCTGCTGCACCTGCAACAATACGGGATGTGCTGGTTGGGAGGTCTGGATCAATACCCGGCCTGTGCTATGCTTTCTGCCGGCACGGCCGCTTACCTGCTCCATTAGCTGAAAAGAGCGTTCGTTTACACGAAAATCAGGAAAAGACAGAATACCATCTGCATCTACAATACCGACTAACGATACATGTTCAAAATCCAGCCCTTTTACCACCATCTGCGTTCCGACCAGTATATCCAGTTTTTGCTGCTCAAAAGTCTGTATGAGCTGATCATGAGCATGTTTCCCACGTACGGCATCAATATCCATACGACCTGTTTTCGCGGCCGGGAACAGCTCTTGCAGGAGC
>DASVMC010000741.1:0-6072 GCA_036384555.1 Niabella sp.
GGCAGCGTATACCACATCAGGTTCTTGAAGATATCTTTTTTGATGAGCGCCGCGGTTCCTTTTACCACCTGTATGTGATCACAATCATTTGGAAATCCCTGTAAGGCATCCAGGTAGGTATCCAGCTCATAGTTCAGACAACATTTTAAACGACCACATTGCCCGCTCAGTTTGGTCTGGTTAATGGAAAGGTTCTGGTAACGTGCCACCGTAGTGTTCACTGATTTAAAATCCGTTAACCAGGTAGAGCAACACAATTCCCTTCCGCAGCTTCCAATGCCGCCCACTTTTCCAGCTTCCTGCCGGGCGCCGATCTGCCGCATTTCTACCTTTACCTTAAATTCCTGTGCATATACTTTGATCAGTTCCCTGAAATCTACCCGTCCGTCGGCAATATAAAAAAAGGTGGCCTTCCGTCCATCGGCCTGCATTTCCACCTGACTTATTTTCATATTGAGATTCAGCTGCTTGGCAATAGCCCGGCTGCGGATGACCGCTTCCGGTTCCCGATCTTTATTAACCCGGCGCTGGTCAAGATCCCTTTCCGTAGCTACGCGCAGCACTTTTTTCATTTCCGGATTGTCTTCCTTAACCCCGTACTTTTTCATTTGCAGCCGCACAATTTCACCGGTCAGTGAAATTTCACCTACATCAAACCCGCTTACACCTTCTACAGTAATCAGGTCTCCCTTTTCAAATAATTGTAAAGTGGTATTCCGGAAAAAATCCTTGCGTGTACCCTTATTGAAGCTTACTTCAACAACATTGCAGTAATCATCAAGGCTGGCTATCGGCAAATTACGCAACCAGTCATATGTATTCATCCTGTTACATCCCCCGGTGCTGCAACCGCCGTTACTTTTACATCCATTCGGTTTCCCACCAGTGGCTGTACCACAACTTGAACAACCCATTCTAATACTGTTATTTATATGGAAGGTGGTGCGGGAAGTGGCTGTTTATTGAAATATTATTATACCAGGCCAAACAAAATGTCTGGTCTTATAAAGTGTTAAAAACCGGTTAAAATTGACCGATTAGAATATATCTGGTTAAATAAACGACAAAAACAAATACACCCGGCGCACAAAAATTACACCCTGCCTGTATTAAAAAATCAGTTCCTCCTCTTATCCGACACCTCATTCATTCAAAAATACGATTTTGTCCTTAATGATATGATAAATTTTAATCGTTAATGCCATGAACAACATCTTACTATTTGCGTTCCGTTCTATATAATAGGATGCGTTATCCAGCTCTTCAATAATGGCCTGCTGCTGCTCCAGCCCGCTGATCTTATTCAAACGGAGGGCAAAATCCTGGTCTTTTTCAGGATGACCGTCGCCGGCTTTTTCAAATACCTGCAGGTTAACTGCCAGTTGCAGCAGGTGGTTAAAATACTGCAGGAACTGTTTTTGCTGTTCGCGGCCCAGTTTACTGATCTCATCAACCCACTTTGATTGGGCAACAGGCCCGGTCTTCATGATCGCATTCAGCCAGTCGCGCAATAATTCCTGCCAATCTTCATCCGCATTCCTGCACAACTGCAGAGCGGTATGATAATTTCCCTGGCTTACAGCAGCAATGCGGGCCGCCGTTTCAGGTGCTGTATTATTCCGCTCAACCAGGGCATTTACAATTGCATTATCCTCTAAAAGGGGTACTTTTATTAACTGCACCCGGCTAAGGATCGTTCCAAGGATCTGGCCTTCGTTTTCAGCCACAAACAGGAACACCGTATTGGGAGGAGGTTCCTCGATCAGTTTCAACAATTTATTCCCTTCATTCCCAAGGTATTCGGGCAACCACATTATCAGTACTTTATACCCGCCTTCAAAACTTTTTAAGTTAAGTTTTTTGATAATATCATTACATTCCTGGGCCGTAATATTGCCCTGTTTATTCTCTGCGCCAATAAACTGCAACCAGTCATACGCGTTCCCATAAGGGTAACTTTTCAGGAATTCCCGCCATTCGGTGATATAATCAGTACTTATGGGAGGAGTGCCTGATTTTCTGGTAACCACCGGGTAACTGAAATGAATATCAGGATGCGCAAAGGCCGCCGCCTTCAGACAGGCCGGACAGGTACCGCAAGAGTCGGACAGGGTTTTCCCGGCTTTTTCTTCGGTCAGGCCGGGTTCATCTCCAAATAAGGAGGGACCACTGTTTGCCGGCTGACCATTTACTCTTTCACATACAATATATTGCGCAAAGGCCAGGGCCAGGGTAAGCGCACCGCTTCCTTCCTTTCCTAAAAACAGAATGGCATGTGCCAGCCGGTTTTCCTGCATCAATTCCGGTAACTCTCTTTTCAACGTTTGCTGGCCAATAATATCCTTGAACTGCATAAAGCAAACCTACGATTTCTTTTACTTAACAAGGGAAAGCCGGATATTCTTTTCTTTTGCCGTTATATCTTCTTTTCCTTTTGTAATTCCCTATAAATTCCAAACTTTTAACAGGAGCAATAACGCAGGAAAGCAAACGGGATGACTATTTATTAGTGAATTGCGGGGAAAAAGACGTTTGTTAGCAGATCGTCTGAAATTGAGCCCGCTTCATCATAATTTCCGGCGGTAAGCACAATTATAACAGATTTAGAGGGTATCATGCATATTCTTTGTCCTCCGTTACCATCAGCCATAGCAACATTGGTATACCCTTTGGCAATCAAAGGCTGCGTACACCAAAATTGAAAACCATAGCCCTCACTTACTCCATCTGTGTTTATTTGCCAGTGCAGCGATTGTTCAACCCACTTTTCAGACAGAATTGCATTCCCATTGTAGATACCATTATTAAGATACAGTGTACCAATTTTTGCCAGATCAATAGACCTCATTCTTAAACCGGAAGGCGCCCATACAACTTCGCCTCCTTCTGGAGTTAATGAAGGCCTTACATACCAGTTATACTTTGTAATACCAAGCGGTCCAAATAAATAAGTTTTTGCAAAGCTGTCTACCCGTAATCCTGTCGCATTCTTTATTAATTCAGCAAGTAGCTGGGTACATCCACCACTGTAATTCCATACGGTACCCGGGGTGTGCACCATTGGCTTGCTTAGAACATAGTCAACAACATCCGGTTTTACAGACATATTTATTTCGTCGTTTAAGGTATCTGTGTACGGCGTATTTTCATTCCATTCAAAACCGGCGCTCATGGTTAACAAATCCCTGATTGTAATAGTTGCTCTTTTACCGGTTGCATATTTTATATATGCAGGAAAATAGTTAAAAATCTTATCCTCCAGGCTATGAATCCGGCCTTGCTCCATTGCAATACCGACGCATGCCGATACAAGGCTCTTGGTTAAGCTTCTGCAATCGTGCAGACTATCCCTGTTGTGATCAATTACACCAACGGGGTCTGGGAAAACCGCATCATCACCAGGAAAGTAATGTTCATAAATTAATTTATTCCCCTTCAGGATCAAAACACTGTGAATATTATATTTTCCTGCCTGAATTTCTTTCTCCAGGTTTATTATTGATGCTTCATCTATACCGGCTTCTTTAAATGAACCCGTTTCAAAGCCGTCCTGGCGTGCCGGGTTTTTGATATCGTTTTTAGAACAGTTGGTTAAGCTAATAAATAATAGACCAATCATACAGGCTGATTTCATAATTCTGATTCTTTGCATTTTAATTTTTTTTATTCCTGCAAAAAACAGATATCCCGGTTAAAGGAAATTGTATAAAACAGACAAAGCAAATACACTACCTCCTGCTATATATAAAACGGATAATGTTATTCGGATTTTTAAGGAAAGTTGTAGGTTTATCTCCTGCATATCTGTAACACTCCCTAATCAGGTGCGACTGGTCATAAAAGCCATTGCTGTGCGCTAAATCTGTAAGATTTTTATACCCCCCGAAAATCATTTCCATCAGCTTTCTGAATCGTACCAGCTTATAAAACTGATACGGTGTAAAACCAATATATTTCAGGAATATTCTTTCCAGCTTCTTCTCACTCCAGCCATAACTATCTGATATTTTTCTGATGATAGAATTATTTACATCTCCATACGCTGCTACCTCATTTAAGAACGCTTGTAATTCAAACCAGTCCTTACGTAAATCAATAATATTTTTTTCCAGCCATAATCCGATTAACTGTGCCCTGTCATTAAAAGACCGTATTTCAAAAAGCGGCGCTGTCAGGCTTGAAACAGCTTTACCAAATAATTTACTCAACGGCACTACTTTATTGGTAAACATATTGACCGGCGTATTATTGAAAACCGGCAGACAACCATATTTCAGGCGCACATTAATACTATCATAATTATCAAGGCAGGTAATATAATTCACACAGTCTCTCTGGCCTAATAAAAAAGGCGATGCTAACCTTTCTGGTTTATTCTTTACGTCATTGCCATACCATAGTACGGCGGAGCGGGTAAAGATGAATTCAGTCCGGCCACCGGGCACCAAAGGTTCAGCGCAGGAATTCACACCTCTGTTCTGCCCGTTTATATACCAAATGCATTCAACAAATTGCTTTAGATTATTGTCAGGGTTAAATTCCTGGTAATCCAGTTCTTCTCTGTGATCGGTATGTACCACTTTAGTTAAGATTTAACTGAATGTACGTCTTTGCCGCCCCCTCCAGACTGCTGCTGCAGTGTTTTTATAAAAAAATAACATTTTTTACTCATTTTCTTTTTCCACTCCTGTTCTTTGTTTGGAAAAGGGAACTTAATAGAATAAACAACCGGAACCGATTTTTAATTTCAATTATTTCCGACACCTTTGTACCGGAAAACCTGCAGGGAAGATGAATTGTAATGTGCAGGCAGGTATATAATAAAATAGTGGCCCCTTATTAAAACAGAAAGGCCAAAATATTGTTTTACTAACAGACTCTTTTAAAGAAAACTATTGTAAATGAAAGTAGAGCAGATATATACCGGGTGCCTGGCGCAGGGGGCTTATTATATTTCATCAGAAGGAGAGGCGGCCATTATTGACCCCTTAAGGGAAGTGCAGCCCTATATCGACCGCGCTAAAAAGGACGGCGTAATCATTAAATATATATTTGAAACGCATTTTCATGCAGACTTTGTAAGCGGGCACATTGACCTGGCGGCAAAGACAGGTGCCAAAATCATTTTAGGGCCCACCGATGCCCAACTGGGGTACGATGCTTACAGGGCAAAAGATGGCGAAATCTTTCAGCTTGGCGCTGTTACCATTAAAGTATTGCATACACCGGGCCATACACTGGAAAGCGCCGTGTATCTACTCAATGATGAAACCGGCACCTCAAAAGCCATTTTTACCGGCGATACCTTATTTATCGGGGATGTAGGCCGCCCGGATCTGGCTCAAAAGATTTCCGGTGAACTGACAAAAGAAAAGCTGGCAGGTTACCTGTTTGATTCGCTCCGGAACAAAATTATGCCGTTGCCGGATGACCTGATCGTTTACCCTGCCCACGGAGCCGGTAGCGCCTGTGGTAAAAATATGAGCCGGGAAACAACGGATACGCTGGGCCACCAGAAAAAAGTGAACTACGCATTAAACCCAGCGCTTTCCAAAGAACAATTTATAAAAGAAGTAACCGACGGCCTGGCAGAGCCTCCCCAATATTTTCCCAAGAATGTGCAGATGAATATAGAAGGGTATGAGAGCATCAACCAGGTGCTGGAGCGTGCCAATCATGCATTGAACCCGGATGCATTTGAAGAAGCGGCCAACCATACCGGGGCCATTCTGCTGGATACCCGCGCGCCCGGGGATTTTGCAAAAGCCTTTATTCCTAATTCCATTAATATCGGTATCGATGGCAGCTTTGCCGTATGGGTAGGCACATTGATACCGGATCTGAAGCAGGAGCTCTTAATTATTGCCGATCCGGGAAAGGAAGAAGAAGTGGCTACCCGCCTGGCACGCGTGGGGTACGGTTTTGCTATCGGCTACCTGGATGGAGGCATCGATGCCTGGATCAGCGCCGGAAAAGAAACGGATCATATTGAAAGTATTTCCGCAGAGCAGCTGGCTGCTGTTGAAAAGCCATACATCATCGATGTGCGCAAAGAAAGCGAGTATGAGGCAG
>DASVMC010000742.1:0-2627 GCA_036384555.1 Niabella sp.
TACCCCTCTCATGCAGCACTTACTTCAACCAGTAGCCCCGGTTTTTATATCAACATAATAATCCCCGCTCATTCGCAGTAGAACAGGGACTGTTTGATTGGCTCCTGTCTTTATCTGTTTTTGCCCGTTTTACTTTCTTTAGCAGCTGCCATCACTTCTTTATAAATATCCTCAAAAGCTTTCCCTTTTTGTTTTTGCCAGAAGGCAGAGAATTTAATCTCGATATTTTTCAATAACTGAATGCATAATTCCTTATCCTCAGCCACCAGGTCGTTCATCAGCATTACCGCATTTTTTTCAATCCTTTCCATAGATACAGCAATTACTTTTTCACCTTTGGCAGTCAGCTCAATTCTTTTGGAACGTTTATCTTCACTATCGGCATATTCTCTTATCAGTCCCCGTTTTTTCAAACGGTTCAGCATATCGGTCCCGCTGGATAACTCAAACAGATTGGCGTAAATAACCTCTGTTTTTTTGGGATTCTTTTCTTTTTTGATCGTCTGTAATATTCCAAATTCCTCAATCTGGTTTAATCCGGTACCTTTTAGAGCGATGTTGGCATAGGCCATGTTCAACTTGCTTATTCTGCCGATTATCTTCAGCAACAATCCGTCAGTTAATGCAGGCACTACGCCACCCACTAATGCACCCTTAACAGGCTTTTCTTTATGATGTGCCAGGTAATACCTGCAAAACTCATCAATGCCCGCCTCAGGATGCTTTTGCTCAAATTCACCCCATTGGATTACCAGTTCAATAGTCTTATTCATATCAATTATTTCGTTACCGAAACAAAAATAAAAAAAAAGATACGAAATAGTTATTTTTATTTCTAAAACGTAATATATTTGATAAATTAATTTCGATAACGTATTAAATGTAACACATGAAACAGCGCAATAAAATCCTGTATTGGATTGCAAAAGGCTTCATCAGCTTCTTTATCCTTTTAAGTGCCTATCTGACCTACTCACAGCCTGAAGGCATAAAAAAATTAGGCTTTCCCGATTATTTCAGGATCGAATTGGTAATTGCCAAAGTGATCGGCGCCATAGTGCTTTTACTTCCGTCCACAACCGTCAGGGTGAAAGAGTGGGTTTATGCGGGCTTTATCATTTCGATGGTTTCCGGGCTGATCGCACATATATGCAGCGGGGACCCGCTTTCAAAGATCATTTTTGTATCGGTCGATTTACTGCTTGTGTTTATAAGTATAAGATATGTGTCGGGGAAAGATTTATCTGAAAATAAATTATCTAAATAATACCGCTATGAATATGACATTGTATCATATCGCTTTGGTAACCCATATTATAGGCATTACCATTATGGCAGGAACTGCCTTTATTGATTTTATAACTTTCCGTGCTTTATGCAGGGCTTATACAACTGATGTCCAAAGGACAGTTGTGTTGGAGGATTATTTATATAAACTGCAACGCTTTTTAGGAGCAGGAATGTTGCTCATCCTGGCTTCCGGTGTGGCAATGATGGTAAAGTTGCACCAGGTATGGGGGACGCAGCTATGGTTCAGGATAAAGATGGGCGTTTTAGTACTTATCATTATTAACGGGTTCGTACTGCGCAGAAGAGCAGGTGCTGCATTAAAAAAGACAATGGAAAAGGATACTTCGATTAGGATAAGGGATGAAAGGTGGAAGCGGGTTAAAAAAAACCTTACTGGGGTACAGGTTATTCAAATGGTGCTGTTTATCATTATTTATGTATTGAGCGTTTTCAAATTTAATTGAGATCGGCCGATGCGAAAGGGTCAATACGGGTGCAAAATGTTTTGAAGAACACAGGCTTAATGAAGAACGTTTATGCTCTTAGGCGTTCTGGTCGGTCTATCAGTTGCTGCAATCCTGACTTTTATGGAATTGTAGCTGCCTGATAAACTGCTGCTGCTAGCCGGATGTATGCCACCTGTAGCAGCATATTTATTGCCCTTTCTTTGATATGGTGCTGGAAGATGGATGGATTTAAGACAGACTGTTACGATATAATCGCCGCATTGGTTGCCATTTTTTGGAATCCTCCTGGATCTATTCAGCTCTTATTTAAAATACCAGTATGAACAGTAAAGCCTCAACTGCCCCGAAAAGAGAATTTCCTATGAACTTACTGACGCTGAAATGCGCAAACGGAAAGCTTCCGTTGCAGTCCGTCATCCTATTTCAAAAACAGTTCTATTACCGGCACCTCGTAGGGCGGTTTTTGTTTAGGTAATTGTAAAACAATATTGCCCGCTTCTTTTTTATACAGCACCTCTGATGCATCATTGAGGAACTGCGCATAGCTGATCTTGTCTGCATAACCCGGCAGGACCAGCTTTCCATCGGAAGGGTAGGTGAACAAATGCAGGTACAGCCGCTTTTTTACCGCGTTGTAGGTTTGTTTAATGTCAAGATTATCGGGTAACTGATACCCGGCAGGTGCAAAGGTGCAGTCATAAATTGACTGGTCATTTGCATGCATCCAGTAAGACAGACTGTCCAGCGCATGATGAGCGCGGTAATCGAATTCGCCCCGGGCGGTAGGGCCTACATTAAGGATTAAATTACCACCGTTGGCCACAGAAGTAACAAGCAGATCCAGTAACTGACGGTGGGTTTTCCAGGTGT
>DASVMC010000743.1:0-8033 GCA_036384555.1 Niabella sp.
TTTAAAAGTTGAAAAAGGAGAGCGCGTGGTTGGAACGGCGCAAATGGCCGGAACTGAAATGATGACCGTTGCCGATATGCGTACCATGGAAGTGCGGGTGAACGTGGGGGAAAACGATATTGTAAAAGTAAGTATTGGCGACGATGCGGATATTGAGGTGGATGCCTACAATGGACGTAAGTTCAAAGGGATTGTTACAAAAATAGCCAGCAGTGTTAAGTCGGCCCTGGGAACGACCAGTAGTGTCAGTACCAGCTCTAATGATGTTACCAATTATGAAGTGCGTATCCGCATCGATAAAAACTCTTACCAGGACCTGATAGACCCGGAGCACCCCAGGAAATTCCCTTTCAGACCCGGTATGAATGCCAGTGCCGATATTAAAACCCAGCGGAAAGATAATATTGTAACCGTGCCGATTGCTGCCGTTAATGCAAGGGTAAAGGGAAGTGATAAGAGCCTGTCAGATACCAAGAAGGAACAAAAAGAAAAAGACCCCGCAGATAATGCTTCAAATGACGATGGCAGGGCAGGCGAAATGGAAGAAGTGGTTTATCTCGTAATGAAAGATAATGTGGTCAAAAAAAGGATCGTAAAGACCGGTATACAGGATATTAACTATATTGAAATCAAAGAGGGCCTCAAAGCCGGGGATATGGTCGTAACAGGGCCGTACAGCGCCGTTAGCCAAACGCTTAAGGACGATGCACGGGTGAAAGTAATACCTAAAGAAGAACTGTTCAAACCAAAATAACCAACAGGGCGGCTTTACTAATGGATGCCGAAACAATTCAGAATGACCATCCATTTTAAAGAACTTTTGCCGGATAGGAGTGCAGACGGGATGGGACCTCAGGCTATGGCCCGGCGTAAAATTTTGTTTGTTGGCCAGGTTTTGTATTTTTGATAGCATACCTTCCGTATATGGATTGTGCTGGCAGCATTTTCAATGAGAGTGGTATGATAAAAAGATAAAATGCTAAGAGTTTTGCATACGGCCGACTGGCATATAGGCCAGCTTTTTCACGAGTATGATCGTACCTATGAGCATTTGCAATTTTTAAATTGGCTGACAACAACCCTCAGGCAGGAACAGATTGATGTATTGCTGATCAGTGGCGATGTATTTGACCAGTCTAATCCTTCTGCAGCATCCGTCAGGATGTTTTATTCTTTTCTGAACCGGGCTACAAAAGAGAATCCTGATTTACAGATTATTGTTACGGCGGGGAATCATGACTCAGCCTCCCGGCTGGAGGCGCCCAAGCCGCTTTTGGAATCGTCAGCTATCCATATTATCGGCCTGGTGGAAAGAGATGAAAGCGGGGCTATAGACTATCATAAGCTCCTGATACCCTTAAAAGATAAAAAGGGGGCTATACAGGCCTGGTGCATTGCTGCGCCCTTCTTACGTATGGGCGATTACCCGGTAATACCGGATGCAGCTAATCCTTACGCGGCTGGAGTTGCAGCATTCTACGAAGAAGCCTGCCGGCAAGTAATCGCGCAACGGAAAGCCGGACAGGCAATCCTTGCAATAGGGCATCTGCATGCCCAGCAGGCGGAAGTGAGTGCGGTTGATACGGCCGAAAGACCCATTATGGGCGGCATTGAATCCATTCCGGCAGCGGCCTTCAATGAGAATATCGGTTATGTGGCTTTAGGTCATATACACAAAGCCCAGCGTGTCGGCGGAAAAGAACACGTTCGCTATTGCGGAAGTCCCTTACCCCTGTCTTTTTCGGAGATCAGTTATAAACACCAGGTTATCCTGTTTGAAATAAGAGCAGATCAAATAAAAAATTTAAAACCGGTGGAGATCCCGGTTTCTGTGCCGCTTTTGCGGGTGCCTTCGGTTCATAGTGCTCTTGCTGAAGTTATTGCTGCGCTAGAGCAGCTGGCTGATCTTGAAGGAGACCTTACTAAAACGCCCTATCTGGAGGTGCGTGTGCTGCTGGAGGGACCGGAGCCCGGTCTGCGGCATAAAATAGAAACCGTACTTACCGGCAAGCAGGCACGGCTGGCAAAAATTGATGTGCGTTATAAAACTGCTTCGCCGGAATCAGGGGTGCCCGGAAGCGTCAGCCAGGTACAGCTGAACGATCTGCAACCCCTTGATGTGTTCACCAGAACCTATTGTTCAAAATATAATACGCCTGTTCCGGAAGCGCTCGGAAAATTATTCCGGCAGGTGCTGCGGGAAGTAAACGAAAGCGAAGCAGGTCTATGAAAATATTCGCCATACGGATCAAGAACCTGGCTTCTCTGGATGGTATCACAGAGATTGATTTTACCCGGGAGCCACTTCGCTCTGCGGGTATATTTGCTATAACGGGACCTACCGGGGCCGGTAAATCAACCATCCTGGATGCGCTTTGCCTGGCTTTATATGCAAAAACACCCAGGTACCGGCTGGCTGAAACAGGTATTGAGATCAAAGATGTGCAGGGAAGCACCATTCACCAGGGAGATGTGCGGGGTATATTACGGGACGGGACTGCAGAAGGATTTGCGAAAGTGGATTTTGAAGGTGTTGACGGGCAGCATTACAGCGCCGCCTGGAATGTGAGACGGGCATACAATAGGATCGACGGCAGTCTGCAAGCCTTTAGCATTACACTCAGCAATGTGAGTACCCATACAGAGATACCGGGCAAAAAAACGGAACTGCTGGAAGAAATAGAACGATTGGTAGGATTGAATTTTGAGCAGTTTACCCGCTCCGTATTGTTAGCTCAGGGCGATTTCACCGCTTTTCTGAAGGCTGGCAGAGACGAAAAATCGTCATTGCTGGAAAAGCTGACAGGTACGCATATTTATTCAGAGATTTCAAAACGGATTTTTGAGAACCACCGGGAGCAGCTACAACAATTACGGGAGCTGAACCTGCAGCGGCAGGGAATTGTAACGCTCACTGCGGAGGAAACGGATGCCTTCCTGGAAGAAAAAGCAGCCTTAGAAGCAGCTATACGATCCAATGAACAGCAGGCAGCGATCCTGAGAAAGGACCTGTTCTGGCATGAGCGGTGGTCTCAGTTGCAGGAGCAGGTAGCGGTAGCTGTTGCGCAGCGTGAAACGGCTAATGTGCATAAAACAGCAGCATTGCCGCATCAAAAACAGTTGCAGCAAATTGTAAGCGTACAAACAATAAGACCGGTCGTCAACCGGTTAAAAGATGTACAGGAGCAACTTGCAGTAAAGACAAATCAGGCAGAGGAGTTAAACAACCGCCTTTCTGATTTGCAGCAACAGCAGGAGATCATAGATGAGGCCATAGAAAAGGCAGCAGAAACGCTGGATCTAAAAACGAAGGAAGAAGAGCAGGCAAAGCCCCTTCTCAACAGCGCAAAAGCACTGGATGTACAATTGTCTGAAAAAGCAGAGCAGGTAAAAGCGGCTGAAGCGGAAGCAGCAGCTATCCGCAATAAGCAACAACAACAGACCGCTCAATTTGAGCAAACCCGGGAAGCAGCAGCGTTGGTGGAACAGGAAATTGCCAGATTACAACAATGGATGGCAGCCAACGAATCCAGGCGGCCGATTGCTGAGCAGGAAAGCTTTATTCTGTCCAGGCTGGAAGATGCCGCCGGTATATTGGAGCAGCTACATTATTATACTTCCCGCATCAGCGATGCGGAGCAAAAAACAGCAGCTCATCAGCAACAAAAACAAAGCCGGGAAAGCGGGCACGCATCCATCCGGGATTCCTTAGAACAGCAGCAAAAGGAGTATAATGCCCTTCAGACAGCGTTAGCAGGGGTGGACATACCGCGTATCGAAACCGGCAAATCTGCAGCTGATGCACAGGTGGAAGAATTGCTTTCAGCGACCGCTCATTGGGGGTTATTATACAATACCATAAAGGAAAGAGAAGCGCAGCAACAACTATTAGAGCAAAGTAAGAAAGAGCTGGAGCAGCAGACAGAAAAACTGGTGCCGGCCGAAAAACAACTGGAGCAAAAAAGAGCAGAGAAGGATGCGGCTCTGAAAATTGTGGAAAAAGCAAGGCTGGTCGCTGCCGAAAGTGTTGAACGCCTTCGCAGCCAGTTAGAGCCCGGAGCACCCTGCCCGGTATGTGGCAGTACAGAACATCCGTACACCTTGCATAATCCGGTACTGGACCAGGTGCTTACGGAGCTGGAAAAGAGCTATGAACAATCAGAAGTCGCCTACGCCAGTGATCTGGCCTTGTACAGCAGCCTGACAGCCGCCAGCGATCAGCTTGGTAAGACGATTGCTACACAGGAAACCGGGATCTCCCGGCAAACGGCGTCCATTCAGGAACTGGAGAAGGAATGGGCTGCATACACTGTTTATGCCGGGTCTAAAAGTATTCCTGTAAGTGAAATACAAAACTGGCTGCAACAACAATTGAAAGAACAGAAAGAGCAGCAAAAACGTTTGCAGGAAAAGCTGCTGAACTATACCAGGCAAAAGCAGGAGCTGGAAAACCTGGGGACTGGTTTGACCCTGCTTGATAAACGGTTGATGGCTAATGAAAATGAGATTAAAGATATTGAACGGGCATTGGTATCTCTTGAAGAGCAGCAAAAGACGGATAGCGGGGAATACCGGAAAGCCATTGGCAGCCTGGATAAGGTAAAGCAAAGTTTAGCCGTATACTTTACTTCGGAACAGTGGCTGGAGAACTGGCAGAAGGACCCGGTGGCTTTTACAAAGCGTATCAGGAAATTCGCTCTTGAATGGAAAACGAATACGGAGGCGCTGGAGGAAAAGGACAGGCAACAAAACATATTGGTTGCTACGTTAAAGGAGATGCGGGAACAAGCCTCAGGAATAAAGGAAGATTTAGCCCGGAAAGAGGAAAGTGTAGCTCAGTTACAGGCATTGCGGACAGAAATTTCAGAAGCGCGCAGCGCTATTTTTAACGGTGCCCCTGTGCAGGAAGTAGAAACGGCGCTGAGCGATGCGGTTGCTGCAGCCAGGCTGGTAGCAGCGCAGAAAAATAAAGAAGCAGAATCGCTGAAGAGCAGCCTTACCCGGAACCTGGCTCAACTGGAACAGCTGGAAAAGGATAAGGCAGCTTTACGGGAGCAGGAAGCGGCCCTCAGGAAACAACAGGATGAATGGCTGCACAATTATAATCATCAGAAAGACACTACCCTTACGGAGGCAGGGTTATTATCGTTATTAGCATTTACCCAGGACTGGATAGAAGCAGAAAGGGAGCGTCTGCGCGCAATCGATGATGCAGCGATGCAGGCAGAATTAATTCTGGATGAGCGCACCAAAGCGCTGAAAGAGCATAACGGGCAGCGTTCGTCGGAGAAAACGGTGGAAGAATTGATGATACAGCAAAAGGAAGTGGAGCTTTTGGTAAAGCAAAACAACAACAGCGTTAGCGAGATCGATTTCAGGATAAAGGAGGACGCTGATAACAGAAACCGGATCGGCCTTCTTTTGCAGGATATAGAAAAACAGGCACAGGTAGTAGAGGATTGGGCAAAACTCAATGAAATGATAGGCGCTGCAGACGGCAAAAAATTCCGGCAGATTGCGCAGGAGTATACGCTGGATGTATTACTGAGCTATGCCAATGTACACCTGGAACTGCTCAGCAAGCGCTATTTGATGCAACGCATCCCCGGCTCCCTGGGTTTACAGGTGGTAGACCAGGATATGGGTAATGAAGTGCGTACCGTATACTCTCTTTCCGGTGGCGAGTCTTTCCTGGTATCACTTGCGCTGGCACTCGGTCTGGCCTCGCTTTCCTCCAATCGGATGAAGGTAGAATCACTGTTCATTGACGAAGGCTTTGGCTCGCTAGATCCCGCAACGCTGAATATAGCCATGGATGCCCTGGAGCGGCTGCACAACCAGGGCCGTAAGGTAGGTGTTATATCTCATGTGCAGGAAATGACCGAACGGATACCCGTACAGATCAGGGTCAGCAAGCGGCCGAGTGGAAAGAGTAAAGTGGAAGTGACAGGGATCTGAACCTGTCCATGACCTTCAATGCACCGGAAGCGACTGAAGCTCACTCCTTTGGTATATTAATTGCGGAAATAGGTTGTATTAACATCTGTTTACTGTTTAAATTCAATTCAAAATGCCCAGGAAAACAACTATTGAAAAAGCGAAGGCTGATAAGCGGGCAGGAAAAGCTGCCAGTACCCAGGCCGGTGAATTTGTAAAAGAAGAAATTGATAATATCCGGAAAGGCAAACACGGGGCGCGCTCCGCGAAACAGGCCATAGCCATCGGGCTATCAGAAGCCAGGCGTGCCGGTGTAGAGCTGAAGCCACCACGAAAGGGTGAGGTATCAGAGAAGACCAGGAAGAGCGCTGTAAGTGCATACAAAAAGGGCCAGGCTCATGAACCGGTTTCCCCCACGCGTTCTGCTGCCCGGGAAAAGGCCCTCAAAAAAGAAAGTACAAAAACGGTATCGGAGAAAGCGTTATCCCGCCAGTCAAAGACTGTGGCTAAAAAGCGTACAGCTGCCGAAAGATCAGCATCGGCCAAGAAAGCTGCACAGACACGGAAAATGACTGCCCGTTCGTAATTCGGTTTAACACCTGTATGCAACGTTAGCTCTGGTTATTTTCACCGGAGCTGACAGCAGCGGAACAGAACTGCAGCCTGAAAAAGGTAGAAACTTGAGTTGCTAACGCTGTTCAGCTTTTTCTTTCAATTTCATCTACTCTGAACGCTACTTTGCAAATGGCTCCATAAGTTGCGATTTTGCCATCTTTAACATGCGCTTTCATGTGTTTAACAAAGACAGAATCAATATCATGTATCGTTTTTGCAACTTCTGCTACTGCATTCTTTACAGCATCATCAAAACTGGTTTCAGATGATGCGATTACTTCTATTACTTTAACAATAGGCATAATAAACTTTTTAAAAGATCAGAAACAGGCATAATAAAACCAGGAAAATAAAGTGTCAAAACAAGGATGGCTGAAATTCAGTTAAAGAACCAAACGGGGAATTACTGCTACAAAAACGGGGAAATTTTTACCTGCTATCAGGACCTCGAAAATAGAAGCCGGGGATTGACTTCCCTGCGCTTTTCTTCTATACAATCTATAAAAGACCTTCTTAATAAAGAAATGCTGCGGCACTATTTTTATATCGCCTTTATATAAAAAATGGCATGGATTTTTTCTTAAAGTCTAACAGGAAGTGTGTTTGAAAATGGCAATGAAGAGAGAACGTCTTTTGAAGCAAGAATCTTAATGATTATGTGTTTTACAGGATAGCTGCTATGTGCCGCAGCTAAGTAGCACCATACATTATTTGAACGGCGTCCGTTCTGGCAGGCCTCTGGGTTCTATATAAAAGAAAGCCATTTGCCGTATATGACAAGTGGCTTTTGGTTTTCGGAGTTTTTTATCAAGAAAATAGGTTGAACAGCTAAAGAGTCAATTATGAGCGATACCGTATATCCCGGAACCGGCTCTGAGGGGCAGCTTCAAAATGCGATGATCAGCTTTAGGCATGCGGCTCCTAAAGAGAATTTTATAACAAAGTATATTTTTAGCCAGGATCATAAAATGATCGCCAAACAGTTTTTGATAACGGGCATTATCTGGGCTATTATCGGAGGACTGTTTTCCGTATTATTCCGCCTGCAGCTGGGTTTTCCTGATCAGCGTTTTCCTGTCCTTGAAACCTTGTTTGGACATTGGGCCGAAGGAGGGAGTATAAAACCTGAATTTTATTATGCGCTTGTAACGATGCATGGCACGGTGCTCATTTTCTTTGTGCTGACTGCCGGGCTGAGCGGCACATTTGCCAACCTGCTTATTCCCCTGCAGATTGGCGCACGTGATATGGCCGCACCTTTGATCAATATGCTCTCTTACTGGTTCTTTTTTGCAGCAAGTATAGTTATGCTGTCCTCCTTATTTCTTCAGACCGGTCCCGCATCCGGAGGCTGGACTACCTATCCGCCGTTAAGCGCCTTAAACAGCGCTTCTCTCGGCTCAAAGGAAGGGATGGATTATTGGATCACGGCAATGGTTTTGTTTGTTATCTCCTCTTTGCTGGGAGGCCTGAATTATATT
>DASVMC010000744.1:0-11530 GCA_036384555.1 Niabella sp.
AACAGTATTGCCGGCAAAAGCCACAGCAAAGATTTCTGCAAGGCTGGTGCCCAACCAGTCCAGCGAAAAGATCACAAAATTGTTACTGGAACATTTCCGCAGGATTGCCCCTTTCTGTGTGGATATAAATGTATTCGAGCACCATGGTGGTGAACCTTATGGTACTCCTATCGACAGCAAAGGCTACCAGGCAGCTTCCAAAGCATTGGAAACGACTTTCGGAAAAACGCCGATCCCGGTAAAAGGAGGCGGCAGCATTCCGATCTGTTCAGTGCTGGAAAAAGAACTGGGTATCAAAATTATTTTCATGGGCTTTGGACTGGATAATGATGGCCTGCACAGTCCCAATGAAAAATACAATATCGAAAACTATTATAAGGGAATAGAAACCATTCCCTATTTCCACAAATATTTTGGGGAGTAAAATATTTGTTATTTGAGATTTATGATTTGAGATTTGAAAATAAAGAGGTGTTAATCATTTATCGGAAATTTCAAATCTTAAATCACAGATCGTTCCATTCGTGGCATTATTATGGAAAAAGAAAAATTACGTGTTGATAAATATCTTTGGTCCATTCGCCTGTTTAAAACGCGGCGACTGGCTACGGATGCCTGTAATGACGGGAAGGTGAAATATGAAGGCGAAAATGTGAAACCCGGCAAAAATGTACACCTGGGAGATATTTATGAAGTGCGCACCGAAGGCCGCAAATGGGTGATTAAAGTGACCGGCCTGCTGCATACCCGTGTTAAATACGAAGAGGCAATAAAACATTATACCGATCTGACACCCCCCGAGGAGCTGGAGAAAGCCAAAATTCAGGCAGCTTCTTTTTTCAGTGGCAAACGGCTGAGTAAGATAGGACGTCCAACCAAAAAAGAAAGAAGAGATCTTGACGGGTTTATGGAAGGAGAGCAGGGAGACAATAAGGAATAAAAAATAAGAAATAAGGAATAAGGAATGGGAAAGGGTGAATGTTCATAGTCAATATCCATGAGGTTTTCCCATTGATAAACAATTATATTACCAGATATAGTCAATGATACTAATGACCGGTTCGCTGATAACTGAATACTGATAACTCATCTCTCAAATCTGATCGCTCATATGCATATTGATATACTTACCGTTTTGCCTGAATTGCTGACCAGCCCGTTTGAGCATAGTATTATGAAACGTGCACAGGACAAAGAACTGCTTACCGTACAGGTGCATCACCTGCGCAAATGGGCGGTAAATGAATATGGACAGGTTGATGATTACCAATACGGCGGCGGCGCGGGTATGGTGCTGCTTTGTGAACCGCTGGCCCGCGCTATTGAAGAACTCTCTGCTCCTCAAAAGTTTGATGAGATCATCTACGTAACTCCCGACGGAAAAACGCTGAACCAGCGCATCGCAAACGGGCTTTCCCTAAAAGAACGGCTGCTGATCATCTGCGGGCATTATAAGGGCATTGATGAGCGCATCCGGCAGAAATATGTGACCCTTGAAGTTTCGATCGGGGATTATGTGCTGAGCGGCGGAGAACTGGCTGCTGCCGTACTGGTGGATACCATCGGGCGATTGCTGCCTGGTGTATTGAATGATGAAACATCTGCTTTAACAGATTCTTTCCAGGACAATCTGCTGGCGCCGCCTGTGTATACCCGCCCGGTTGATTTTGAGGGAATGCTGGTGCCTGAGGTGCTCATGAGCGGTAACCATGCCAAAATTGAAGAATGGCGCTATGAACAGGCACTGCTGCGTACCAAAGAACGCAGACCAGATCTGCTGCAGCAAGAGGATAATGAGTAATACGTAAGTGAAATTTATTATAGGACTAAACAAAATATTGCTATTAAATAGCAAAGGTATTAAAAATTCCCCCCAAGCAAATGAGGGCTGTTTAGTTTCGGGATCCCTGTACTTGCGGGAAGCATCAAAAGAAAAGGCCCAGCGGTAAATGCTCCCGCTGAAATAGCAGAATAACGCTGATAACGGTCCATCTGCGCTTCCGCCATTGGCGGAAGTCTGCGTATTCGGCGGGATATAAGGCATAAGTGAACTTCATTGCAGATCAATAAAAAGCATTACGTCTTTGCGGAAAACTTTTAGTCTGAGTAAAATATTGACACTGTATAAATTGTCCATTTTATGGACTTTTTTTAGAAAGCCTCCTGCTAATGATCTCCATGGCTAACTGTAACGCGTCTGCCTGCTTTTTCTGGGCTTCTATGGTCTGTTTTTGGGCGTCGATAATTTCTTTCAGCTGCGCACATTCTTTGCAGGATTTTACTGTTACGTATTTTGATTTTTGCTCCGTTATGATGTTCCCGTTTATCTCCATTTCCTCTGAAAGATCCGTTGCCAGCAGCTTTCCGACTTCCAGATCAAAAAAATCGGCTATGCGGAAGATCGTTTCTATATCCGGCTCCGTTTTTCCGGTTTCCCAATTCGACCAGGTATTGCGCATAATACCCAGCTTTTCTTTCATATGGTGTTGCCGCAGACCAGCGTTTTTCCGTAGCAGGTAAAGATTTTTTGCAAAACAGAGCGTATTCATTGGGAAAAAATAATTAAAAATTTGGAATAGTCATTACAAAGGACTAACTTGGTGGATTCATAGCATTATTTAATAGTAATGCAAAAATTCAGTTCTTTCAACTAAAGATAACTATTTATCGGTAATCTTCAATATTGATAACCCGCAGGTTTTCCCCGGAAAGCACCATTGAACCCACTGATAAATATTCTTTTTAATACCGGTTGAACGTTTATACATTTTTTAGAAATTCTTCGTAACACCTGGGGCTGGTATTGTATTCATCGTTAAATATTTTTATAATGAATAATACTATGCCCGTTCAAACTATGCAAGCGCTTTTTCCTGCTTCTTCGGAAAGCGCCTCCGATTATAACATCCTGTTCTTTACTTTTTCCTGCCATGAAAAAAATTATCCTCGTGTCAGGTGTATCCTGTTCCAAGGTAAAAATTTCAGACAACCGGGAGTTTTTGTTTCTGCGTTCCTGGCAGAGGAGCCTGACCAGCCCAATGACCCATTAGAAGCAAATTACCCGAAGGAGGATGCTCCCAGTACATGCAGCAAAGAAAATTTCAGACTGGGCTATCACTTTCTGCATCTTGTAAAAGAACACCCTTTTCATGGGTTGATAGAATTATTTGACGCTAATACCCTGGGGGAATTACAGGAGTGCTGGAATAAATGGACACGTTGTGCCGTCTGTGTACCGTATAGCGCATTTAGTGATAATACAGACAGGCGTTATCTCCTACGATTTGCTGAGTGTTTTAACTTACTGATAGATGCGCTGCATGTTGCTGCTGTCCAAAAAAAGAAGGCCGAGCAGGTGATACCTTCTGGTCCCGGTTCCCCCCCAACGGATCTTCAACTGGCATATAAAAGAATTAAGAACTTCACTGACCGTTATACAGAAAGACGATCGCAGGATTATATATGGTCTGTTTTTGAATGTGCAACGGCAGAAGGCGGAGATTTTAAAATTGAAAGAAAAAGCCTGTCATTTGATTATGAATGCCTGCTGTGCATTGCAGAGGCGCCGTACCACCTGTTGAAACACTACCCGCAATTATTTGAAGCGAATCCGGATGGTTAAAAAAGGAACAATATCCTATAGAATTAAAATCCGGCCCTATTTCCATTGAGCCGGATCATATACAGCGGAATTGTGGTGCACAGTGTATTCTCTTCTTATCTGAAATACGATCAAAATTGTTCAGATGAATTATTCTAAAGATCATCAAGGATATTATAGATGTGACCACTAATATTAACTCCTTAAATGTAACTAATGAAGTTCATTTTTATCAGCTTTAAGACATCCGAAACGATCTGTTCCGGCGGGTCTGCTAAAATTTAAAAGAGCATATAGCAAAACGATGTTTCCATATAAGATGCATATGAATAAACAGACAGGACCTATAGCAGGGAATAACGGGGTTACCGGAGGGCCGCAAAAGGAACAGGTTATTTCCTGGATCGTGGGTCTGTGTAATGTTGCGGCTATTTTTGAACTGGGTTGCTGTATTGGTGAAAGTCAACTGGATTTATATATCGTACTTTCAGCACAGGAAGAAAATAGCTTTAAAGAATTAGAACCGTTAATAAAAGCGGCTACATTAGGCAAATGGAAAATACAATTCTCTTTATGTCAGCTGGCGGCGTTTAATGAAAAAAGAAAACAGGGCAGCCTTTTTCACAATGTTTATTGTAATGAAAACACCTTGCTGTGGCAGGCTGCAGGTGTAGAACTGGCTTTTGCTAATGACGCATTCCTTTGTCAATTTCTTGAAAAGGCTGCTGAAGCTTTTGAAAAAAGCCGGGTTAAGGGGAACCGGTTTTTGGAAAAAGCAATACAATTTGAAAATGAGAACGAAAATGCTTTTGCCTGTTTTGCGTTACATCAGGCCATTGAAATTACCCTACGGGGTTTTGTTGCTGCTTTTTCCGGTGCGCATCCCCGGCAGCATTGTTTAAAACAGTTGCTATTGCTCTGCAACCGCATTCATAAAGGATTTATGTCGTTTTTTCAGTCTGCCCCAGAATATGAAGCATTAACGCGTTTACAGGAATCCTATACTGCCGCGCGCTATAATAATGATTTTACAGTTGCTGATGCAACCATACAACTGCTTAAAGCAAAAACAGCCGGTATCCTGGCATTGGCAGATAATATCGCCAGGGACCAGGTTCGTAAATATTCTACCTTCCTGCGAACTCAGGCAAAATAAAGCCTCTCTTTTCTTTACTGTTCCTTTAATACTACATTTCCCGTACGTTTCAGGCTGCCCCAACCTTGTCCTTCTCCTTTAATGGCACGTCTTATTGAACGGAACAATACCACATACATTAACTGGCGGTAAACAAAGCGCTGCGGCAAAAGCCATAACAAGGGCCAGTAACTTTTTTGCTTTTCGAAACGGAAGGCCATTGCAGCCACAATAAAATCTACTACCAGGAATAAGCCGTAATAAAACAGGATCTGATGCTCGCTTTTGGGGTCGTTGTGATTATAGAAAATAGAAATAAAGAATAGCAGATCTGCCAGTGGCGCAATTAACGGTAAAATGATCTGGAAGATTAAGATGTTGGGCAATGAAACCATGCCTAATCCTTTATAACGCCGGCGGAAACAGGCATCCCTGTTTTTCCAGAAGCTTTGCATAATACCATAACTCCAGCGGAAACGTTGTTTCAGGAATTGTTTTACGGTTTCCGGCGCTTCCGTCAGGGCAATGGCTTCATTACAGTTGCGGATCACATAGCCTTTCCGGAGTATACGAATAGTAAGATCACAATCTTCTGCAAGGGAATCGTATGTAAAGCCACCGGCATCTATCATAGCCTGTTTGCGAAAAGCGCCAATGGCCCCCGGTACTACTGTAATACCATTGATATAATCAAAGGCGCGCCTGTCAAAGTTCTGAGCCGTTATATATTCAATCGACTGCCATTTGGTAAGGATCGTATTGGTATTGCCCACTTTAACATTACCGGCTACAGCACCCACTTCTGGATCTGTAAAGAAGCGCATCATCTGGCTTATAGCATCTTTTTTTAATTGGGTATCTGCATCTATACATACGATGTACCGGCTGTCAGATCCGTTAATACCGAAATTTAAAGCAGAGGCTTTTCCCCCGTTGGGTTTTGTCAATACTTTTACCTGCCCGTTCCCGGCAAAGGCTGCCGCTACTTTTTGGTAGGTATCATCCGTTGAACCATCGTCAACAAAAATTACCTCATAATTGGGATAATCCTGTCCTAATAAGCTTTTTACTGTAGCTACGGCATTTACGGCTTCATTGTAAGCGGGTACAATAATAGAAACTTTATCCGTAATGCTTCCGAGGGGCGACAGTTGTTCTTTTTTCTCTTTCCTGTAATTCAGGGTTGCCAGAATGCCCATAAAAACAATCCTGCCAATTCCCAGGAAAACTGCCAGCCAGAAAACGGCGGCCAGAAATTTTGAAATATAGAAAAAGGCTCTGGCTACCCAACTGTCAGCCTGTATTATGTCACTTTTTACCGGTGGCATTACCTGGTCTCTTGTGAGGTTGAGCAACTGACCGACAGAAATAAACTGAATTCCTTTGCTTTTAAAATAGTGTATAATCCTGGGCAGCGCTTTTACCGTTGCTTCCCGCGGGCCGCCAGCATCATGCAATAGAATGATCCCTTTTTCCGGATTTTGCTCATATTCCCGTATTACCCGGTTTACAATGGAATCTGCATTTAAAGGATTAGCAGGATTGTCTGTATCCCAATCATTTGGATCAATGCTTTCGCCTACCGTATAATATCCTTGTTTCTTACTAAGCCCTACGGGACGTAGTTCTTCATATTTAGTGGGTTCTGAGTCTGCGTTAAATGGTGCCCGAAAGAGAATAGTACTATGGTGCGTGGCGGCCTCAATGATTAAACGTGTAGCATCCATCTCATTCAAGGCCCGCTGAACGCTTACAGCGGCTATGTTGGGATGTGTAAAGGTATGGTTGCCTATTTCAAACAAAGTGTCTTTTCCCATTTCCCTTACTATGGATAGATTAGCTTCAGCATTTACCCCGATCATAAAAAATGCTGCCGGCACCTTTTCCTGTTTCAGGATATTGATGATCTGTGGTGTATATAAGGGATCGGGTCCATCATCAAATGTCAGGAGTACCTGGTTGTGAACCTGCCCGAATTTTTTAATAACATATTGAGTGGGCAGACTTTTGTACTCCTCTTCGGCCACCAAATGCTCGGTAGAGTCTATCGTAATGTCTATGATACCCGGGTTGGGTTCCGAAACCACATCCAACACTTCACCTTCACCAATATAATCCGGTTTTTCATTTCCAGGATTTACGTGTCTCAAACGGTCATAAATAGTAGGATGTGCCAACACGGCATTGTCGGTCAGGTCCAGATTGTAAAAGGTCCACAGACGCTCGTCCTCAGCTCCCAGGCGCCAAATGGAAACACCTCCCAGCCCATAAGAGTCCGCGAAACGCATTGTATTGAAATTGCTGGCGGCATCGTTAAAATATACGGTATGCTTTATGCCATTGAAATCGGTATATTTAAAGGTGCAGTTATAGTTGTTGTTATAAAAGTCAATTTCAGCTTTATATTGGTCAGCAAGAGAGAGCGCTTCCTGGTAAGTGATTGTTGAACCATCGCTTTCTTCCGGCCAGTCATACCCGTAAGTGGCCATACAAAGAATGATCTTTTCTGACGGAATATTTTTAGCTGCCTGATCCAGTACTTTTTCGATCCAGTCCTGAGCGCTAACGGGTCCGGGAACACTGGTATTGTAATGCTGGTCGTATGCCATCAGGAAATAATAGTCCACATAAGGGGCAAGCTTTGTTACATTATAATCGGCATCATTAGGCAGAATATCCTGCGTTATAAGCATTCCTTTGGGATGTAGTTTTTCATACAATGCTTTCTGAAAATTTTCCATTAAAGGAATGGAGCTTTCTGTAAGCTCTTCAAAATCGAGATTGATTCCCTGAAACTTATTCGTTTCCAGAAACTTTGCTACATCGTTCAACAGCCGCTCTCTTTTTTGAGGGTTGCTTAAAACACGCTCTAATAATTTACCGTCAAAATCACCGGAAGTGAATTTTGTATTTACATTACTTAAAATGGGGACAATAGCAACTTTATACTTCCGCATGTAAGCAAGCGCCTCGGGGGCAATATGTGCAACCAGTGTATCTGCATCGGGATCAATCGTACACCATTCCGGAATTACCATGTTCAGTTTATCTATGTGGTTGAACAGTGAAGAAGACGCTTGCGGATCCCAGTCTACAAAGAATGCAGCCCGTATGTTAGAGGTCCGCCTTTTTTTCTCATTGGTAACAAGCAGGTTGTTTTGTTTTTTGGCCTTCAGAAATTCCTGAAATCCTTTATATCTTTTTTTATCTCTTTCTGAAAGGTCCTTTGGGATCACCGGATTTTTCTGTCTGGTATATTCCGCCTTTGAGAGGCCGGGGAAAGCCGGTTTCTTCATCCAGATCAAAGAAAGCACAAAAACCAATACAGACAGTATGATCAGGAGTATCAAAAACCTGCTAAACCATTTAAAAGTGACCCAGCGGGTCCTGTTTTCCGTTTGAAAAATCTGCCTATTATCAGACATGTAACATATTTACTGTAAAATTAAATACTGTCTGCGTATGATGCTGCAAACAGGGTTTTTATTTTCTATTCCGGGTTGCTTCAGGGTTATCTGTAGAAAAGGATACTTTATTCCTGAACAATTTTTTACATTTACCTAAACGAAAGAATCAATGGAACATATAAGGGGAAACCTGGTGCGCATTCTGCAACAGCAGATCTGTTTTGCTGAACTGGAAGTAGATGAGGGCCGTATTAAAAAAATAAATGTACTGGAAGAGCGTGAAGCTCCCGGTCAGCCATACATACTGCCGGGATTTATTGACAGCCACGTGCATATTGAAAGCAGCATGCTGGTGCCGGCTGAATTTGCCCGCCTGGCTGTAGTACATGGAACCGTTGCCACGGTGAGCGATCCGCATGAAATTGCAAATGTATGCGGCGTTGAAGGTGTGAACTATATGATTGAAAACGGCAAGACTGTTCCTTTCAAATTCAATTTTGGTGCACCCAGTTGTGTGCCGGCAACGGATTTTGAAACAGCAGGTGCAACGCTGGGGGTAACTGAAGTTACCGAATTACTCGCCCGTAAGGAAATAAAATACCTGGCCGAAATGATGAATTTTCCCGGTGTTTTAATGGGAGATGCAACGGTGATGGATAAAATAAAGGCGGCACATAAAGCCCGGAAGCCGGTAGACGGACACGCTCCGGGACTGCGGGGCGATGATGCCCGTAAGTATGCTGCCGCAATTGCTGATCCGGCAGCGGGGTTACGGGGTACTGACCATGAATGTTTCACAAGGGAAGAAGCGCTGGATAAATTAAGCGCAGGAATGAAGATCCTGATCCGTGAAGGAAGTGCTGCCAAAAACTTTGAGGCACTTATCGGCTTATTAAATGATCATCCGGATGCTATTTTGTTTTGCAGTGATGATAAACACCCTGATAGTCTGGTAGAGGGCCATATCAATCAGCTATGTGCAAGAGCAGTTGAAAAAGGCATAGCTGTTTTTAAAGTGCTGAAAGCTGCCTGTATAAATCCTATACTCCATTACAACCTGGACGTCGGATTATTGGAGGAAGGAGATCCGGCTGATTTTATCCTTGTAAAAGATCTTGTGCGCTTTGAAGTTGAAGCAACATGGATCAGTGGCCGGCTGGTTGCTCAAAACGGAAAAACATTGATTAAAGCGGAAAAAGCACCTTTATTGAATCATTTTAACTGCACGCTTAAAACGCCGGACTTGTTTAAAATGCCGGTTACAGCAGATAAGGCAATACCGGTTATTGAAGCCCTGGATGGCCAGCTGATCACAAATAAGCTTTTCTTAACCCCCGGTATCCTTGACGGCTTTTATGTAAGCGATAGCAGTCAGGATCTTTTAAAGATTGCAGTAGTCAACAGGTACCAGGATGCGGTTATTGCGGTGGCATTTATCAGGAATACAGGGTTAAAGAAAGGAGCCATTGCTTCTTCTGTAGCGCATGACAGTCATAATATCATTGCGGTAGGTGTGGATGATGAAAGCTTGTGCAGGGCCGTCAACAAGATCATCACTGAAAAAGGAGGGGTAAGCGCTGTTACAGATGAAGAGGAACAAATAGTACCGCTTCCTGTAGCCGGGCTAATGAGTAACGAGGATGGATACACTGTAGCAACTGCTTATGCACAGATAGATCAAATGGCGAAACGGATGGGGAGTACATTAACGGCTCCTTTTATGACCTTATCTTTTATGGCATTGCTGGTCATACCCGCTATAAAGCTAAGCGACAAGGGGCTTTTTGATGGGGAAAAGTTTACATTTATAGCTGAAACCGGCTGATTTTACCGCTTATTTGCCGGAAAATCAAATTTTTAAAAAAAGATCATTGTTATTCACCGTAGTGTTTCCTCCATTTACCGATATCTGGTGTTTACAGGCGAAAAATCTGTTGTAAACCCTATCTTAGGGGGGTATTTTTACAGAAAATATTGAACAATGAGTGAAAATAATCCGTATAGCACAGAATTTTATAATAAAGAGGAGAAACCCAGATCTCCTGGTCAGGATACCCCTCCGCCACAGTCACCTTTCCGGCAGCGCAGTTCCCAGGGGCATATCTGGATGGGTTTGATGATGGTGCTGATAGGACTGGTGTACCTTCTGAAAAAAATGGGATTTATATTCCCCGAATTTGTATTTACCTGGCAGATGTTTTTAATAGTATTGGGAATATTTGTTGGGTTCCGCAAAAATTTCCAGGGACCGGGCTGGTTAATATTGATCCTTGTAGGATCGCTTTTCCTTGTAAATGAATACTTTCTGTTCAATGCGTTGCGGCAATATATTCTACCTATAGCATTGATAGGAGCAGGCTTGTTTTTTATATTGCGGCCTAAAAAATCGTATGAATTTATTACAAAAGATCCTGAGACAGGAAAGCCCAGTGGTAAAAAACTGTACACCGGCAATGTAAGTAACGAGGATTTTATTGATGCCACTTCCATTTTTGGAGGGACCAAAAAGAAAGTATTGTCTAAAAATTTTAAAGGAGGCGATATGGTAAATATTTTTGGGGGAAGTGAGATCGATTTACTACAGGCCGATATTGAAGGAACAGCCGTGCTGGATATAACCGCTATGTTTGGCGGTGCCACCTTACTGGTTCCGGCGCACTGGAACGTAATTTCGTCAGATGCTACGGCTATTCTGGGAGAAATAAAAGATCGCAGGGTTTCGATGGGTAATATAGACACCTCAAAGACCCTGATTCTGAAGGGTACTGTAATTTTAGGCGGTATTGATATAAAAAGCTTTTAAGAATATGCATTTACCGGGGTATTCTGATCTGCACAGGTCCATTTGCTGGCACAGGAGCGATTTGCAACGGGTACGTTATTTTAAAATTCAATACATTCAACTTCAATCTTAAACAGGAATTTCAGTGCCAGCATCTCCCTTAGCCACCAAAAAGTTTGTATTCTCGCTCGTTTTCGGGTGGATTGTACTGGTGTTGGTACAGGCTTTTTTTCTTTCCTTTTATTTCGGCTTCCAGATGCGGGTAGTTGTTATTGACAGCGTGCTGAGCAATTTCCTGCTGCTGCTGGCCAGCCTGCTGATCTTGAACATAACCCGCTATTACCTTCCCTCTACCTACCAGTATTCCAGCGTTATCGCATCATGCCTGCTTATAACCGGATTGTGGTTGTTTGTGAGCAATACCTTCCTGAAGATCTTTTTAGGTGATAACGAGGCCTATGCCTCTTTCCTGAGAACCTCCCTGGTTGTTCGTGCGGGCGTTGCTTTTCTGGTATTGACAATTGTGACCATCGCTGCCATTTTATGGTACAACTGGCTGGAAAAGCAAAAGGTGGAACAGCGGCGCACAGATGCCGACCGTCTTT
>DASVMC010000745.1:0-2853 GCA_036384555.1 Niabella sp.
GAGTTGATGGGAATGCTCGGCGAAAGATTCCAGGGCTGCCAGGCAAGTATGACCAGGTCATACCGGCTGTACCGGGTGGCCCAGGGTTTTAAAGCAGTAGGAATGACCTCAACGGATTCCGGGACCGTATCAAAGAAAACCGGAATGGTCCAGGGAAAAGGGAACTGGTGTTGTGTTTCTATGCGGAGAAATTCAACATCCGCACCGTCCGCTATCAGCGGCTGCAAAAAAGAATCAAGAATTTGCTTTATTTGCCCAGATTGCGTGTAATAAACCGCTAATATCCTTTTGGTCATTGTACTAAAGTTCCCCTAGGGAGTTTGATTTTTTGCTATAGTTTTTGATGCTCTGCCGGGTTGCTGCAGAAAAGGAGGAAAACTGTGCTTTTACCAGCTTACTGTCTTCCTCAATGTTTTTGGAATATCTCAGGCTTTTTGGCGCGTTTTCCTGGATCATCAGGCGCAAAAACCGGAATTCCCCGTTCTGGGGAGCGGCTGCAATGGCTGCCTCCAGCTTTTTATGTCCCTGTTTAAAAGCGGCCAGCTTTTTAGCAGGAATGCTGAGCAGGCCGGCCTTGCGCATTTCCAGGGCGCCTTCCAGAGCCTGTTTCTCGGTGCCGTTTGCGTAAGCGCTTAACAGGCTCAGCTGTGTATCGATTATTTTGGTCGATTTGCTGGCCATCGCTTCATAAAACGCTGATTTTGATTGCGCCATGCTTATGTTCGCTATCAATGTAACTGCCAGGATCCCAATAAAAGATAAAATGCGTTTCATCGTAAAAATAAGTTTGCAAAAGTAACGGATTATTCGGGAGTATCTGATCTATTTTCGCTATAAAAGCAATCAGACAGGATCGCCCGGTTATTTATTCCTTTAGGATGAATCTGAAGGAATTAAGGTTGGTTGGAATGGTTTTTGATTTGTTAAAAAGCGGAAGCCTGAAGAAAAAGCAGCTTTTTCAGGCAAAAAACTATATTTTTACAATATCACCAGTATATCGTCACAGACAAAACCTTATGTATGGCGCAACTAACCGAACCAGCCTTCAGTATTAATGGAAGTCCGTTAATGCAGTTTACTTCTTTTAGCCTTCACCAGAGCATATTTGATCACCACTGTTTTACGCTTATTTGTCCTGCACAGTCAATTGACGGCAAAATGGGCATGTTCACTTCGTCCAAAGATATGATCGGGGGTACTTTCGGCGTCCGGATCACAGGGGTGGGTTTACAAGGGTCGGTTTTGTTCAATGGTATAATAACAGGCGTGGAAACTTCCCGGTTTACCGGTCACCACGGGGATGTAATTATTACGGGCTACAGCCCGACCATCATATTGGATAGCGGCCCACATTGTAAAAGCTGGGAAAAGAAGGCGATCAAAAATATAGCACTGGATGTGCTGAAATTTTTTCCGCAGAACTTACTGGAGCCGAAAGTACAGCCGTTGTATGGCGAAACGCTGGCTTATACGGTTCAGTATAAAGAAACGGCCTGGCAGTTTTTACAGCGGCTAACCAGCACTTACGGGGAATGGCTGTTTTGGGATGGCCGGAGCCTTATTGTAGGACCGCCAAGAGACAGCAAGAAAACAGCACTGCTGTATGGCAGGGATCTCAGCCGTTTTAATGTGGCCTTACAGGCAAGACCTACTCAAATGCAGCTGATGGCCTGGGATTACCTGAACAGCCAGGTATATACCAGCCAGCCGCAGGCGGTGGAGCAAAAAGCAGGCCTCAATCCCTGGGGAGAACAGGTATATAAGGCTGCACAAACCGTATACGGCACACAACCCAAACAATGGAACAACCGGTTCCTGACCAATAAAAAGCAGCAGGATGATGTAACTACCTTAAAAAGTGCGATCGAGAGCAGTAAAATGGTCCGCTTTAACGGGCAAAGCGGTCATCCGGGTGTGGCGCTGGGCACCAGGATTGAGGTGAGCGGCGGTAATGTATTTACGCTGGGCACAGAGGGCTATGGAGAATACCTGATCACGGCCATCAATCACTATGTAGATGCAAGAGGGCATTATGAGAATGATTTCAGCGCAGTGCCCAGCAGTCTGAAAGTACCGCCTGTAGAAGTGCCTTTTGACCCCGTTTGTGAAACACAGAGCGCTATTGTAACCGATAATAACGATTACAATGGCCTGGGCAGGGTGCGGGTAAAATTTCACTGGATGAACGGATCGGAGAAAACACCCTGGATCCGGGTGACAAGTCCGCACGGCGGTGGCGATAAAGGCCATTTTTTCATTCCGGAAATAGGAGAGGAAGTAATTGTTGGTTTTGAAAGTGAAAGCGCCACCAAACCTTATGTGATCGGTACGGTCTATCATGGTGCCGCAAATAACAGCTTCAGTAATGCAGGGAATGACGTTAAAACCATCCAGACAAGGAGCGGCACTAAAATAAGGATGAATGATGCAGAAGGGTCTGTTTTTGTGGAAGACCCCAGTGGCAATACCTGGTTTATGGATGGCCAGGGCAATATCAGTGTGAATGCGCCAAAGAATTTTACCGTAAATGCGGGGGAAAATGTAATGATCACCGCAGGTAAGGATATTTCTGTAAGTGCGGGCTCCAATATAGCGCACTCCGCTAATGATAATATTACGGCTGTTGCCGGAACAGATATTGTTCAGACAGCTGCCGGTGACATAAGAGAAAGCTCAGATACCCGGTCTGAAATTGTACAAAAAGAATTTGTGAGACAAGCCAATACTTCAACAGAAATAGCATCTGAAATATCACTTTTTAGTGAAAAAGAGAACATGACAATGCAAAGCGGTAAAATCATTGAATTTAACAGCGCGGAAAAATCTAAATTATTTTAAAGTATATGGCAATTC
>DASVMC010000746.1:0-3431 GCA_036384555.1 Niabella sp.
GGGTTGTGGTAGTTCATTTGGGAGAAATCGATATTGGTATAAAGATTCAACCAGGAATAAGCCTGTAATGAGCCTTTTGCTCTTATATTGTAAATGTTGTAGTCGTCAGAATTATAGCGAAACAGCCCGTCTTGTTTGTAATATCTGCCAGTTATCAAAAAATCAGCCTTATCACTGCCACCGGAAACAGTAAGATTATGTTCCATAGCGGTAGTATGGTTTTTATATAATAATTTATACCAATCTGTATTATCAAAATATACGTATTCTCCATTGGAGTTTGTTTCCACTTTTGGCAGTGATGGATTTTCTGCATGTTCCTTTAATTGCTGTAAATAGTCCTGTGAAAATTTCACAGTTTTATTGACATTCTGTGGCGTTTGCGAATAGTCATTCCAGGCAGTCCAGGCTTCATTGAACATCTTTGCAAAAGTATAACCATCAGTTACAAACCGAGGGACTGCTGTCGGTGATTTAATGGACTCATTTAAGGAATAGTTGACACTTGTTTTGCCCCTAGACGGGTTTTTGGTAGTGATAAGCACAACCCCGAAAGCTGCGCGGGCGCCGTAGATGGCCGCAGATGCCGCATCTTTTAAGACTGAAACACTGGCTACATCGTTTGGATTGATCTTGCTGGGGTCGCCCTCAACTCCGTCAATCAGAACAAGTGCATTCCCTCCCTGTCCGATAGAAGTAGCTCCTCGAATGTTATAGGCAGGCGAATTGATCGGTTTGCCATCCTTAGGGATAATATTTAAGTTGGGAATTTCTCCCTGTAGTCCTTGGGCAAGATTAGGGATGGAGCGATTGCTGAGCACTTTTGAAGTAACCTGGTCAACGGCCCCTGTAAGATTTACTTTTTTCTGTGTACCATAGCCAACTACAACTACTTCGTTCATATCAGTAGCCTGCGAAGGTTTTAATTTAATGGCCAGCGTAAGTTTTTCATTAGCTTTTACCTGAACCTTCTCTTTGAGGGTTGTGTAAGATATATGTGATACAATCAGTGTATAAGTGCCTGCTTCTACTGAAAATGTGAAACCTCCATTCTGATTAGTGCTTGCCTTTAGTGTTGTTTCATCGAGCTGAACTGTAGCTCCTTCAATGGGTTTACCTTCGGTATCGGTTATAATCCCTTCTATTCTGCCAGGGGAATATTTCGCACTGGATTTTACCAATGCAAAAGCCGGCGAAAGGGTTAGTAAGCAAAAAATAGATAGTAATAGCAATCTGCTTCCAGACCGCCATCGGCAGTACATGCTGAATTGGTTCATAGTTGAAATTTTAAATGATTGGCAAAAGTATCTTTGGCTTGTTAAACAATTGTTAACATAAAAATACTAAAAAAATAACAGAATATTATCTGTTAATTAAATTTTCAAAAAATGTACTTCAGAAGAACAAGAGACTAAAACAATCCGTACAGTTGCGCATCGATCTTGGAAATGATCTTTCCAAAATCCTCTGTATTGTCTGCAAAATTGTTTTTATCTACGTCAATGATGAGGAGCTTGCCTTCTTTATAGCCGGCAATCCATTTGTTGTAATATTCGTTCAGGCGCTTTAAATAGTCAAGGCGGATGTTTTCTTCATATTCTCTGCCCCGTTTCTGGATTTGACCTACCAGTGTTGGAACAGAAGCGTTCAGGTAGATCATCAGGTCCGGAGGGTTCACCATCGATTTCAATGTTGTAAAGAACTGATAATAGTTATCAAAATCTCGTTTACTCATCAGGCCCATTTCATGAAGATTGGGCGCAAAGATATTTGCATCCTCGTAAATAGTCCGGTCCTGTATAATCGTTTCTGTTCCATTCTGGATCTCCAGTAATTGCTTCAGGCGGCTGTTCAGAAAATAGACCTGCAGGTTAAAGCTCCATCTTGGCATATCCTCATAAAAATCCATCAGGTAGGGATTATGATCCACATCCTCAAAATGGGGGATCCATTTATAATGCTTACTCAGCATTTCGGTCAGCGTTGTTTTCCCGGCTCCAATGTTACCGGCAATGGCAATATGTTTGGGTTTGGATTTTGACTTAGCCATATTGTAAGGAGGATAAAATCTTTTAATATTGAAAAATAACCATTCTTTTTTAAACCATTTTTATTTTTCTTAAAAGTACTTCAATCCCATAGCGCTTCTTACCAGTTGCATGGTTCGCTCAGCGCTTTCCGCTGCCTTTTGAGCGCCTACCTTCAAAATGATATTTAGGGCGCTTTCATTCTCCCGGATCTCTTTTGCTTTTTGACGGATCGGACTGATGAACCGGATCATATCCTCCGCAAGCTGCTTTTTCAGGTCGCCGTAACGTATGGTGCAGGCATTAAAATCTGCTTCATATTTTTCAATCACCGGAGGGGCGCTTACTAACTTCATCAGATCAAAAATGTTTACGATGTAATCCGGTTTTACGGCATTGGGCTCCGTGGGGCCGGAGTCTGTTTTGGCTTTCATGATCTTTTTGCGGATCAGTTCATCATCGTCCGATAAATAAATCGTCGCATACTGGTTTTCACTTTTGCTCATTTTACCGGCACCGTCCAGACTGGGTACTTTTAATAACTCCTGCCCGTAGTTAAAAGCCTTGGGCTCAGGAAATACTTCACCATACCGGTGATTAAAGCGGTTCCCGAACGTGCGCGTCATTTCAAGATGCTGCTCCTGATCTTTTCCGACAGGAACATATTGTGCACGGTGAATTAAAATGTCGGCAGCCATTAGAACCGGATACGTGAGCAGACCGGCATTGACGTTTTCCGGCTGCAGTTTTACTTTATCCTTGAACGTAGTGGTTTTTTCCAGCTCACCTTTATAGGCCAGCATATTCAGGTACAAATAGAGCTCATTGGTCTGGGGCAGATCGCTCTGACAATACAGTACGCTTTTATCAGGATCCAGTCCACAGGCTAGGTAATAAGAAGCAACAGAAAGAACATGGTCCTTAAGTTCCTTTGTATCCGGGTGCGTGGTCAGGGAATGCAGATCTGCTATAAAAAAATAGCAGTTGTATTCTTCCTGCATTTTTACATAATTGCTTATAGCTCCGAAATAATTTCCTAAATGAAGCGTGCCCGTAGGCCTTACACCGCTTAAAACAATAGCACTATTCTTGTTCATAGCCGGCAAAGATAATTAATGTTAGGTGTATCACATCTTTGAAGTGTTTGAAGTGAAGGTATCGCAGTATGGCAGGTGCAGTTTAAAAACCGGATGGTCGATTATCTCCGTGTTGAGAATAGAGCTACTTAGCTGGGATTGATTAATTTTGATGCATATGGGATATATCAGGGAATTTTATGAACAGTTTATGAAGCTGGATGAGCCGGAATGGCGCTTCATAGCCGATCATTTTCAAAAACAGGTTTTTCAAAAACAGGAGCATATGATCAGCCTTGGTCAAACCGAAAATTACCTGTCTTTTATT
>DASVMC010000747.1:0-3875 GCA_036384555.1 Niabella sp.
TACAGTAAAAGAAAAAAATTGCCAGATCAAAAAAAAAATTATCTTCGACCGTTTTTTTGAAAATTTTGTTGTATTTATGTGTTGATTTTTAAAAGTTTAAAGTTAAACGCACCCCCTCTGAACCAGATAAACGAATTAATAGTATGAGCGTTAAAAAAGATGCTGAGGAAATAATTGAACCCAAAGATGTGTTTGTGGGTAAGAAGGATGCACCTGTAACCCTGATGGAGTTTGGAGAATACGAAAGCGAGGAATGTGCCAGGGCAAATGAAATTGTAAAGCAGGTCATTGAAGCTTATGATGGAAAAGTAAAATTCAACTTTCGCCATTTCCCGCAAACAAGAATCCATCAAAGGAGCCTTAAGGCAGCCGAGTCGGCAATTGCTGCAGCCCAGGAAGGAAAGTTCTGGGAAATGCATAATGTGTTGTTCCAAAACAGGAGGAACCTGGGTACTACCAGTTTAAAATTGCATTCGAAGGATGCGGGTATAAAGAACAAAAATTTCCTGGAAGACCTGGTGAACGGCACTTATGGCTGGCAGGTGCAGGATGATCTGAAATATGGTCTTGACCTGGGCGTAAAAGAAGTGCCCACCTTCTTTGTGAACGGAACAATGGTAAAAGGAAAAACGACTTATGCGTTGCTGAGCGGGGCCATTGAAGAAGCCTTAAAAGGAGCGAAGAAAAAAGCGCCGACGAAGACAAAAGCAAAGCCTAAACCGGCGGCGAAAGCACCGGTAAAGACTAAAGCAAAATCAAAGTAAGTATCTGGTAAGGAATTAAATTACAGGTCTTTTATTGTGTAGTTCTCTTTAAGCGTGCGGTAGCCTCATTAAATGGTAACTATTTTTATACGATCCGTGAAACCCTTTGCTGTAAAGGGTTTCACGGATTTTGCATTCTGGACTTTCCGCTTAACTGTTAAGCAAAGGTGCCCGTTCGGCAAGGAGGCTGCGTTATAAAAAACAGCGGCACGGAGGGAAAAAGTTTTTTTTATGCGTACGAAAAAAAAATAGCAGATTAAATTTTTTTTATGTTGAATAAATGTGGATATTCGCTGTCCCGCGAAACCTTTTTTGTCATTATAGAGAAAATAATTTTTGCCGGACCTTTAAGAGAAACTTATCTAAATGAACATATAAATTACGTAACTTCTGATGGAGAAAAATGTCGAAAAAATCTGGTCTAATTGCTTAAAGATTATAAAAGACATTGTTGAATGGCAGCATTATAAAACATGGTTTGAACCGATTAAAGCGATTTCATTAAAAAACAACATACTGGTCATTCAGGTGCCCAGCCAATTCTTTTTTGAATATCTTGAAGAACATTACGTAAATTTATTGGCAAAGACATTAAAACGTGAACTAGGAAAAGAAGCACGCCTGGAATACCGGATCATGGTAGACAGCGGTAACAGTAAAAACAAACCGCTTACAATGGACGTTACAGGCACCGGCTATAAAACCTATTCTAATAACGAAATGGACTTTCCACTTGTGATTAATAATCCTGTAAAAAATCCGTTTGTTATTCCCGGCATTAAAAAAATGCAGATCGATCCCCAGCTGAACATCAACTATACATTTGATGCTTATATAGAAGGGGATTGTAATCGTGTGGCACGCCGGGCAGGGAAGACTGTTGCCGAAAAACCCGGAGCGAACTCCTTTAACCCCCTGGTTGTATATGGAGGGGTTGGATTGGGGAAAACCCATTTGGTGCAAGCTATTGGAAATGAGGTAAAGAAAATGTATCCAAATAAGATTGTACTTTATGTAAGCTCGGAGAAATTCATCAACCAGTTTATGGATCACAGCCGTAACAATGCGATCAATGATTTTATCCATTTTTACCAGCTGATTGATGTGCTGATTGTGGATGATGTACAGTTTTTTAATAAGGCCGAAAAGTCGCAGGATGCCTTTTTCGCCATTTTTAACCACTTGCATCAATCCGGAAAACAACTGATCCTTACCTCTGATAAATCACCAAAAGACCTGGAAGGCGTACAGGAGCGCCTGTTAAGCAGGTTCCGCTGGGGGCTAAGCGCTGATCTGCAGATACCGGATTATGAAACGCGGATTGAGATCCTGGAGCGTAAAATGAAGGCCGATGGCCTGGAAATGCCCAAAGAGGTCGTAAAGTATATTGCATATAATATCAACAGCAACGTTCGGGAATTGGAAGGTGCCCTGATTTCATTGCTGGCGCAATCTTCGCTGAACAGAAGGGACATTGATCTTGACCTGGCAAAAAAGGTCCTGCGCAACTTCATCAAATCATCGAGCAAAGAAATTACTATTGATACGATCCAGAAAATGGTTTGCGATTACTTCAATGTGCCTTACGATAAACTGCTGCAAAAGACCCGTAAACGGGAAATTGTACAGGCCCGCCAGATCACGATGTACCTGGCCAAATCATTCACCAAAAACAGTCTGAAGACGATTGGCGAGCATTTTGGCGGAAGAGACCATACTACTGTTATACATTCCTGTCAGACCGTAAAAGACCTGATGGATACAGATGCTGTATTCCGTGAAAACGTTCTGGAGCTGCACCAGAAAGTACAATTAGCCGCGATGTAATGACGCCGGAGGATTTTTCATATATTTTTAGTGAAATTGCCCATAATTTTTAGTTTATATAGTTGAGTTTCTCTATTTTTGCAGCCCCTTTGAGGGGATCATCCGGTGAGGTGGATGAGTGGCTGAAATCAGTAGTTTGCTAAACTGCCGTACGGGTTAAACTGTACCGCGGGTTCGAATCCCGCCCTCACCGCAATAAGAGTATCAAATCTTTACGAAAGGCCCGGAAATAATGCATTTCCGGGCCTTTTTCGTTGTCAGCCTACCAAAATTGCATAAAAAACACTGTTTTAAAGTGCGTCATTCGTAGAGTATTTGGGATTGCCAAAAAGTACTCAACGGATTCGGCTAAAACCCGCTCCCGGTAGGGGTTCAGCGGATGAACATCTTGTCTTGAAAAGAGCTCATTTGGAAGCTTGTAAATTGAATTGAAGCAAGGGTTGGCATACTTGTCAGGGCTGGAATAAAGTATGTTTAAAACACCGGCTTTGATCACTTAAAGGACTTTAAGAAAAAAATCAAAGCTACTTATGTTATCCTGATAACCACAGGGGCCTGCTGTTGGAAGCCAAGCATCATGGAGGCGGATACGCATCCCAATAACGCCTGTAGTAGCTGTAGCAGGTACAGATAAAGTGCGGCTGATGGAAAGTACCGTTGCGCTATTATCGCTTCCTGCATTGCCAACATAAAATATGCGCTCGGTAGCATCGTCAAATATCCCGTCCCTGTTCCAGTCTATCCAGGCTATTACCCGCGCCCATTTTGTATTGGAGCTATTGGTAAAACTGAGGGTAAAAGAAGTTCCTTTTTGTACAACAATCTGCTGGCTGGTAAATTTCATATATCCTCCTGCCGGATAGCTTGTAGCGGCATAATTTATATTTTGTACTGCACCGGATGTGAACAGGTTTTGGATAAAACGGTCGGCGGGGTCGGTGTCGCCTGGCGCAGCGCAGTAACTATTCAGGGAATCCCTGTTAAGTAGGTTGATCCCCATAGCGCCGTTGCTTACATTGTAGTTGAACCAGTCAAGATTACAATAACGGATCGCATACCGGGCATCCAAACGTGCTGCAGATCCCTGATAATCGGGCATCCAGATGCCTATTTTATAATTATCTGTGTTAGCCGGTTTTTGAAAAGTTGCGGAAAGTGTTTGTGTAATGCCGGTGTGCCAGTCGGAAGGTTTATTGTTCAGTTTTATGGAGTCGGCTAGGGTGCCATCGCTTTTAAATAATACTAAAAACACCTCCCGCGGATTTTGAATAGCCGAAAAGCCGT
>DASVMC010000748.1:0-6385 GCA_036384555.1 Niabella sp.
TAACCGGTCCTTTTACATCTCCTTCTGCCATATTATTTCTGCCAATGATCAATCCATAGGTACCGCTCTTTTTAGTGGTATAATCCAGGCTCAGCCCAAAGGGACCATCCGTTTTGTGATCAGGTAATTCAATCTGGTTAAAACGGACATTCCTGTTGGCGCCTTGTGGCTTTAAAGTGGCATTTAACTGATGGGTACCACTAACGGGCACTTTAATATATACCCGCTGATAATCCTTTTTAATATCTGCGGAAAGGTCACTCTGCCTGCCGGTTGCACTCAAATAAATGACAGAATCATTTTCTTCCTGCGGATTTGCTGCTGTCAATGTGTCTTTATTACCGGGAACAACTACGGGGGGACTGCTGGTATCGGCAGTTTCAGTACTGTCTGCCGGTACGGGCACCTCAGGCTTTTTTGCCGCCGGATTTTTACAGTTCGTCAAGAAGAGGATACCCAGGAAAAGCACAAAAATTCGAATGGTCATGTCAAACAGATTTATAGAATTATAAAAAATAAATTTACGAATGCAACCTTTAAAAATAGCCGTCCGTCTAAATTGAGCAATCAAATTAAAATAAAAACAGGATAAAAAAATCCCCAACATTGTACACGTTGGGGACCTTCATCAAAAACCATTAACCATTAAACCTTATCCTATGAAAATTCACTATCAAAATTAGAACTTTAATTCCTATTTTGCAAAGCCTGTGTCGGGCGGATTAGCAATTTTCACATTTTATTATGATTTTTTCTAATCCTAAATCCCTAATGAACTAAAAATCAGATGAAAAGAAAAGTTGTTGTGGCCATTACGGGAGCAAGCGGGTCGATTTATCCATCCAGGTTACTTGCAAAATTCCAGTATTTAAAGGAGCAGTGGGAACAGGTTTCAGTAATTGTTACCGATAACGCACGGGAAGTATGGCAGGTTGAAACAGGAGCACCTTTTCAGGACACTGCATTCCCCTGTTTTTCCATTACAGATTTTCATGCCCCCTTTGCTTCCGGAAGCGGTCAGTATGATACCATGATCATTATTCCCTGCTCCATGGGCATACTCGGAAGAATTGCCGGAGGTATTTCAAATGATCTCATTACACGGGCTGCCGACGTTATTTTAAAGGAACGCAGGAAGCTGATCTGTGTGGTAAGGGAAACTCCTTATAACCTGATTCACATCCGGAATATGGAAACAGTAACGCTTGCAGGAGGCATTATTTGCCCTGCCACCCCCTCCTATTACAGTCTTCCGGCAACCGTTGAGGCCGTAGCGGATACCGTAGTAGACCGGGTACTGGATCTTGCGGGCTTTACTATTCCTTCTTACCGGTGGGGTGCTGAAAAATAAAAAACTGCCCGTTCAGAGCAGTTTCATCAATTCTTTTTATAGATCCTATCCCAGGGGAATATTGAATACAATCTTCTTGGGTGGCAAACATTTCTTATCGTCACAGGTCTGGTATTCAACCGTTCCGGATAAAGCGGTTTTGGCGTTTGCTTTTAGCGTTATTTTTTGCACAAAAGTCACCGTGTTACCATATTGATAAGCCGTGGAATTGGTGGTTGCGTCATGCGCTTTTTGCATCTTTCCCACCTCTTTAACGCTTCCGGTACGTACTACTAACGGGTTATTGGTAAAGTCAATTTTTGTAGGATAGGCAATAGCGCCCTGGGGCTGCTGCTGTGAGTATAAATGCCAGCCACTCTGCAAGGTGGCCACCATTTGCACTTCATAAGCCTTATCCCCCACTTTTTTGGAAGAGAACTTCCAGCTTGCAGGGTCAGCCTGCGCCTGTACGGTTACAACAGCCAGAACAGCCAATAAGCCAAAGAGAACATTTTTCATGAAGTATCATTTAATTATTTGAATCGGATTTGCTTCAGTGGTGCAATTCCTGAAAAAAGGGTTTAACTGAATGACGTCCCGGTCAGGCAACCGGTTGCGTGGCCATTAATAACGAGGTCAGTATCTTTTTACCGTCTTCATTGCCCAAAACAGCGCTGCAGGCGCGCTCAGGGTGGGGCATCATACCAAAAACATTCCGTCCTTCATTGCTGATCCCGGCAATATTATCAATCGCTCCGTTGGGATTGCTTTCGGCTGTTTCATTTCCGTTCTCATCACAATAACGGAAGAGGATCTGTCCGTTGGCCTTTAATTTTTCCAGCGTAGCGGCATCCGCATAATAGCGGCCTTCACCATGGGCTACCGGTATTTTATATACTTCCCTGAAAGCTTCCGGATCTTCTGAAATGCGTTCCCGGTAAAATCCGTCTGCTTTTATAAATATATTTTTGCAAATATATTGCTGGCGTTCATTACGCAATAAGGCGCCGGGTAATAAACCGGATTCGCACAAGATCTGAAAGCCATTACAAACACCATATACCTTACCTCCCTTATCTGCAAATGCAATAACCTGCTTCATAATAGGACTGAAACGGGCAATAGCCCCGCAACGCAGGTAATCACCATAAGAAAACCCGCCAGGCAGCACAATACAGTCTTCCGTGGAAAAAGAACGGATATCCTCACTCTTATGCCATAACGGAACCACTTCCTGGTTCAGATCATACTGCAGCGCGTCCAGCATATCCCTGTCACAATTAGAACCCGGAAAAACGACTACTCCAAATTTCATTATCGATTGATTTCAGTTAAAAAGCAAAGATAGCCAATGCTGCTGATTTTAACTTCAAATTAAGCAGCAATATCAGGCAAAACGGCCTGCCACCTCAATGGCTATAATATAACCCACGGTTATCCAAAAGGAAAGTACCGGGTAAATCCTCAGCTCACTGTTCAGATATCCGAAGCCATGAACAGCTGCACAGGGCACCAGGATCAATACCCAGTTGGCAAATCCCGGCCCGGGATTTACCAGTGCTATGACAACCGCTGTCGCAAAATATAAAAGAAAAAGGATCCATCCTTTTCGTATCTGGATAAGCATTTTTGATGAAAGCGCATTTATATAATAAACGCCTGCCAGCAGCGGCAAAATCGTCAAAAACAATGCTCCGGCAAACCAGGGCGACTGTTTTCCAAGGCTGATGCCAAAACTAAAGGGCTCAATCATAGAATGAACGGTTGCCCACTGGCCCGATAAAAACAGGTAGATCAAATAAAAATAATAGGGTGCCGTAAACCCGATGAACAGCAGCATCCATTCATTAATACGAAAGGGTCTTAAAACTGCCAGCGCAACCAGGCCCCATAAAACAAAAAAAACAGCTGGCTGAAAAAACATAGTGGCTAATCCGCAGGCTAATCCGCAGTTAAAGATCAGTCCCTTGGCATTGGGATGATTATGCGCCCTGAAAATAGCTATGAATCCTAACAGGAACAGGAGCGAAACGATCAGCGGTCCTGATAAATAGTTAAATTCCGGAATAAAAGAGGACAGGAGCATCAATGCCATCCCCGCCAGGTAATTGGGCTTGTTTACCAGGCGCTGGTTATTTATAAAAACCGTAAGCAGGTAGGCCTGCCAGAAAATCAAAAGGAATGCAAGCGTGCCATATACAGACGGAAAAACAGCTGCTAAAGGACTTAAAAACTTAATAAGCCGGTCATACAAAAACCCATCCTGCGGGCGGATGACCACAGCAGACCGGCCAAACAACCACGGCAATTTGAGCAGGATACCCAAAACGAAAATCATGATCAGATTTCCGGGGTTCTTTTGTTTAAAGGTTCCAATCACAGCTACAGCCAGTTACTTTACAACTACGTCGCATTAAAAGTCAACGCGCGCAAAAGAGATGTTCTTTTTATACGTATAAGGAATGATCATGGTAGCGGGGCCTACCTGTTTTCCATAACGGGGCATAAAATTAACATACCGGTCTCTGGCTTCCTGGGGCTCGTTTTCCGTCAGCTGCCCGTCCTCTGTGATCACCACATCATCCAGGTCCGCTAGCTTACCGGAACGGTTCATTATAAAATGCATCTGGTCATTATTCAGAAGCACCTGGTAGGAAATGGTTCCGTCTGTTCCGGATTCAGACTGATCTTTGAAAATAATATTTTCGGTTGTCCTGTTTCCCTCTTTATCAAAAGAAAATACAGCCAGGTTTCCGGCATTATATCTTACATAATCATAACCATATCCCAGGCCGCCCCACCAGTAACTCCTGTAAAAGAAGGGCGAATAATAGTAATAGGGCGACCAGTAGCCTCCCCAGCCCCATCCCCATCCAAAACCGCCATAAAAACCATAAGGATTCCCATAGAATCCGTAAGGGCTACCCCAATACCCCCAGCGATCCCATCCGCCGCCTGTAGTATAAAGCGCTTCAGCTGCAACGGAAAAACCGCCGTTTTCATGAACAATGACGCTATTGATAAAGAGATCATTGAATGCTCTTTTAGTATTTGCCCTACCAGCCATTTTTTTCTTCAGCTCATCAGTGAACGCAGTGGTCGTTTTAAATAATTGCTGGCGGCTGTCCATGCTGAACGCACTATTATACAGCCCTGCAATATTTCCTCTTTTTTTAGTGGAATAAAAGGAGGTCAGCAAATAGCGGTTATTGGCCTCATCAATCTTTAGCTTTATATCATCAAGAAAAAGATCATTAATATCCAGCTGGTACTCCTGGTATTCATCAGCATTGGCAGGTTTTACAATCAGGCTGCCATCTTCTATATCGCCGCTTGTTAAGCGGTTGTATTTGATAAATGCAAAATCCCCATTGTTGGACAAGCTATAGCCTGACAGGTAATCACCGCTCCTGTTCATGGGCATTGCATACCGGCTTTCCTGAAGCAGGTTTAACTGCGTATCAAACAGCCGGGTGGTGAACAGGTGACGTGTACGGTCCTTTTTATTGATCTTAAAGACCATTATTTTGCTGCCGTCACCGCTTTGAACAGTCGTATAAATTTTACGGTCGGCCTTATAGGCGATTCTTGTAGTATCCAGTGTTACCGGCTGCTCCAGTATTTTGCCATTGGGCTCAATGCGTACCGCATTACAATACACAATGCTTCCCTGCTGAAACTGGTATACCAGGTAGGCGAAGTTAGAATAGGTATAAAAGCTCACATCCAACAAATCGTTCTTTTTAGGTAACAGGGTAATGGGTGCTTTTCCCAGTTGTTGCATGTTTTCATTAAAAATGTCGATCTGGTGGTTCCCTTTTACCTCTTTATAAATAAGATAATTACTGGCCAGCTTTCCGATGATCTCAAAATTCATGCGGGGCACATCCGTCTTATTTACATCAGCATACACAATACTTTGTGCGGTTGCAACGTTAATAAGGCTGAAACTGATTAATAACAGGTTAAAAATCAACTTTTTCATAAAACTTTTAAATATTCGATTATAAAGGTACAGCTTTCCTTCAATACCCAACAGGGTTTTAAGCAGCGGCAGTTTTTAAAAGGAAAATATACCGGAGTGTGATAAAAAATAAGTTTTTTTCTTTATTAATCTTTACATAAACTTTGCTGCTTTATTGCAGTAAAAAAGGATTTATCAGCAAGTGAAAGTTTCTACAAACAAAGTCACAGCAGCCGGACTGCTTATTGCACTGGGAATTATATACGGAGACATCGGCACCTCCCCCTTATATGTATTTAATGAAATAATCGGGAACCGGGAGATCAACGAGCTATTGATCATTGGGTCCTTGTCCTGCATCATCTGGACTCTGACCCTGCAAACAACGATCAAGTATGTTGTGCTGATTTTAAGAGCTGATAACCGGGGTGAAGGAGGCACTTTTGCCTTATATGCCCTTGTGCGGCGACGGCGAAAATGGCTGGTCATTCCGGCAATGATCGGCGGGGCTGCTATGATAGCAGACGGCATGATCACACCGCCTATGACAGTCACCTCCGCAGTAGAAGGGTTAACCATCATTCCGTCCCTGCGCCATATGACACCCGATACAGTTGTTATCATCGTTCTTATTATCCTTTGTCTTTTCTTTTTTCTCCAGCAATTCGGTACAGCCTCCATAGGCCGGATATTTGGCCCTGTGATGTTCCTCTGGTTTACCATGCTCGCCGTTTTCGGGTTGCTGCACCTTTCCGATGATTTCAGTATTTTCCGGGCATTGAGTCCTCATTACGCAATAGAGTTCTTAATCAAATATCCGCATGGCTTCTGGCTATTAGGCGCCGTATTTCTATGTACAACGGGAGCCGAAGCGCTGTACAGCGACCTGGGGCACTGCGGCAGGGGCAATATCCGTATTTCCTGGGTTTATGTAAAAGTGTGCCTGTTATTCAATTATTTTGGGCAAGGCGCCTATTTACTATCGCACCATGAAGGGCTGACCATTACAGAAACTGTCCGGAAAACGCTCGGTATCAATGCTTTTTATAACCTGATGCCCGAATGGTTCATTGTTCCGGGAGTGATCATAG
>DASVMC010000749.1:0-2995 GCA_036384555.1 Niabella sp.
GCTCCTCTTGCCTGGTGGGTTATGAATAAATGGTTACAGGAATATAGCTATCGTACAACTATCAGTGCATCCGCCTTTATCTTGTCTGGCGGAGTCATCTTGCTGGTGGCAATGATCACTATCATCACACAGACATTGAGAGCTGCTGTTACGAACCCTTCAAAAGCAATACGGTCGGAGTGAGGAAGCCAGGATAGCAAAAAATAATAAATGAGGAATAATCAACATAAAGAGCGCCGGATGAGTGAACGTAAGGGGTGCTGAATCTTAAATATCAATATTCAAATCTGTAAACCATGATAAAAAGCTATCTTAAAACAACATTTCGTAATCTGCGCAGAAATGTAGCTTATAGTCTTTTAAATATAATTGGTTTGGCTATAGGTATTTCCTGCGCCGCTTTAATAGTTCTTTGGGCCGAAGATGAGCTGACCTTTAATCACAATTTTGAAAAACGTGACCGCCTGTATCATGTAATGCAAAATGAAAAAAGTGATGTGGGGATCACCACAAATGGCGCTACTCCGGGGCCAATGGCAGCAGCGCTGAAAGCGGATATACCCGGTATTGTTAACAGCGGGCGGCTGAGCTGGGCAATGAATGAACTTGTTATGCTGGACGATAAGTCTATTAAAGAAAGCGGTATGTATGCAGACCCTTCTATCATTTCTATGTATTCATTATCCTTTGTTTTTGGCAACCGGGCTACAGCATTGGACCAGCCTCAATCGGTAGTCATCAGTGAAACAATGGCTAAAAATTTTTTTGGGAATGAAAACCCGGTGGGTAAGAGCCTGAAGATGAATGCGGGCGGAGCGTATACGGTAGATGGTCTTTATACCATTACAGGCGTATTTAAAGATTTACCGGCAAATTGTAATTATCATTTTCAGTGGCTTTCACCTTATGAAACATGGGAAAATGCAAATCCGTGGCTGAAGCCGTGGAGTAACAATCTTACAGAAACGATTGTAGAACTTTCACCAACAGCTGATCCTGTATTGATCAATAAAAAACTGGCGCGCTATTTAAGCACCAAAATAAGCGGGACGAAGAATCAGTGTTTTTTGTTTGCTATGAATGATTGGCATTTGCGGAATAATTTTGTAAATGGCGTACAGGAAGGAGGTAATATAAAATATGTCCGGCTGTTTTTAATGATAGCAGTTATCATTTTAGTTATTGCCTGTTTTAATTTTATGAATCTTGCTACCGCCCGGTCTGAGCAGCGTGCCCGGGAAGTAGGTGTGCTTAAAGTAATGGGAGCGGGCCGGAAAGGGCTAATAGGCAAGTTTATGAGCGAATCGCTCCTGATGTCATTTATTGCAGTAGTTGTGGCAGTTGGGTTACTTTATGTATTGATACCTCTCTATAATGATCTGGTACAAAAGCAATTGTCGGTTAATTTATTCAGCCCGCAGCATTTCTCAGGCCTGCTGGCGATCGGGTGCATTGCCGGGTTGGTTGCAGGTATTTACCCGGCATTTTATTTATCCTCTTTTAATCCTGTAAAGGTACTGAAGGGGATAAAAATTAAAAATTCGGTCAGCGCCGTTTTTATCCGGAAAGGATTAGTGATCGCTCAGTTCAGTGCATCGGCTATGCTTATTATTGCAACGATGATTATATACAACCAGGTACAGCATATTAAAGAGCGGAACCTTGGCTATAGTACAAATAACCTGATTTATATGGAGCTGCAGGGAAAAATGAAAGCGCATTTTGAAAGTATTAAGCATAGTCTTATTGCATCCGGGGTTGTAGAGAACGCAGGCACCAGCCTTCACGATGCATTGCATATCTATAGTTATAGTGATGAATTTTCCTGGCAGGGTAAAGACCCCAATAGCAAAGTGCCTGTTTATTCCAATGTTGTCAGTTCTGAATATCTTTCGACCATGCACCTGCATTTAATTGACGGAAGGGATTTTGCGCCGGGAAATGCGGATAGTGCTTCGCTGATCATTAATGAAAGTATGGCCCGGTTGATGGGTAAAGAAGGGAAAACCGGCAGCATAATCACCACTGGCCAATATAAAGGGACAATCATCGGCATTATTAAAGATGTCATTTATAATGATGTGTATGGTGCAGGGGCACCCCTTATATTTTTTAATGGTGCAGCTGCAGCAACAGTAATGGCGGTACGATTTAAACCGGGCGTGAACCTGCAGGAAGCGCTTGAAAAGACAGCAGCTGTCATGAGAGTGGAAAATCCCGGCTTTCCGTTTGAATATAATTTTGCCGATAAAGATTTTGCTGATCTGTTTTTTTCTGAAACACTTATGGGCAAGCTGGCTGGAATATTTGCGTTGCTGGCTGTTTTAATTTCCTGCCTGGGATTATTCGGTCTTGCAGCCTATACGGCTGAACGCCGTACAAAAGAAATAGGTATCCGAAAAGTGCTTGGAGCATCCGCCACCGGACTGATCGGCTTAATAGCAAAGGATTTCTTGCAGCTGGTGGCCCTGTCATTGTTGATCGCTTTTCCTCTTTCCGGATGGTACATGCATCATTGGCTCCAGGATTATGCATACAGGACAACGATACACTGGTGGGTTTTTGGTTTAACGGGCATGCTGGTGTTACTGATCGCAATATTGACGGTTAGTTTTCAGGCCATAAAAACTGCAATGACCAATCCGGTAAAAAGTTTAAGAGCTGAGTAAGGAAAGAAAATGAGAAATAATAAATAAAGAATATATAATATAGCATATGCATAAGGAATGTAAAACAGATGGGATGACGGACGGTAAATAGAAAGCAGGGGATTGGTTAATATCCGGTATCTGATTTGTCTCAATTCCTGATACTGATAACTGACTGGTGATAACTGAAATCTGAAATCTGAAACTATGTTCAAAAATTATTTTAAGACCGCCTGGCGGAATTTGTGGAAGAACAAGGTCACCGCAATTATTAACATTATTGGGCTATCTGTGAGCATGACAGCTGCTGTACTTATTTTATTATGGGTACAAAATGAACGGACCTT
>DASVMC010000750.1:0-1511 GCA_036384555.1 Niabella sp.
TACTCCAGTCTTTGCCTGAAACTTGATGCTTTGTATTTGCAATACATGTGTCGGGAACCGGAATTTTTTGAGCGCAGAACTCTACAGAATCAATAATAAATCCTTCCTGGGCAAACAATGCCTGGATCATAAAAAAATGGATAATAAAAGCGGCTATTCCATATTTAAGTATCCTCAAAAGCATAGTTAAGTTTTTAGGTCCTTGTGTTGAGGTACTGTTGTCAAAAATATAAAAATTTAATGAGAATAAATTGGCTATATTTATTAAAAGATCCGCTATGACTATTACAGAATACCCAAATGGTAAGGTGGTGATCGCATGGAAGCCTGCTTTTGTACCCACTCCGGCATTTGCGTAAAAAACCTTGTCTGATGTTTATAAATCCATAGCTTCTTTCCGGATCACGCCTCATAATGCAAGTAGCAAAGTATTAAATGGGTCAATTGTCAAATGCATTTCCGGGCACTTTCCTGATACAAAGCAACTAAGAATAATGATTATGAATTTAAAATACAGCCATGGAAATTATTCGGGAAGATGATGGGCGGAAAGGCGCTTTTAAAGCAATAATTGAAGATCGGCCTGCTGGTGAAATGACTTACGTATGGGTTGGAACTACCCGGTTTATCATTGATCATACGGAAGTAGATCCCGGATTTAATGGCCGGGGAATAGGTAAAAAGCTATTAATGAAGGCGGTTGATCTTGCAAGGGAGAAGCAGGTGAAAATTATACCGCTTTGTCCGTTTGCGAAATCAATGTTTGCTAAGATCAAAGAGATTAGCGATGTGCTGTAATAAGTTGTGCCACATTTTAAATGTATCTGAAATTAGCTTTGCTGAAAAGTTTAATTTGTTTATTTTGACCGCCAAAAAAATCAGTGCATTATAATATGAGCAAACCAACTGGCCGTATCAGAAATGTAAATATTGTAAGAAAGTTTGTTCATTTTACAGTAGGAATTTTTACCTATCCGGGTATTGCGCTCTTTAATAAACTAAGGATCTACGGGGCCGAGCATGTCAAAGACCTTCCAAAGAACAATGTGCTGTTTGTAAGCAATCACCAAACTTATTTTGTAGATGTTATCACCTTTTTTCATATTCTGTCCGCATTAAAATGGGGGAAGAAGGAACGCCTGGGAGTCCCTTATTATTTCCTGAATCCTTATACAAGAGTAAACTATGTAGCTGCAGAACAAACCATGAAGAGCAGCTGGCTGAGCCGGTTGTTTTTGCTGGCCGGCGGCCTGACCGTAAAACGCACCTGGAACGATAACAGTAACGAAAAAAGAACAGGCCTGGATCCTTCAGATACCCGGAAGATCCAGCGGGCCCTGGATAAAAACTGGGTGATCACTTTCCCGCAGGGTACTACAACTCCCTATGCTCCGGCAAGAAAAGGCACTGCGCTGATCATTAAACACCACCAGCCGATAGTGATCCCTGTTGTGATTAACGGATTTTCAAAGGCATTTAATAAAACGGGCATCACGTTAAAAAGAAAAGGA
>DASVMC010000751.1:0-2425 GCA_036384555.1 Niabella sp.
TTAAATGACAAATTAAATAAATTAAAAAATGATTAAATAGGGTAAGGCTATTCTCAAACAAACGCGAATACGATACCCGCCTTACGTTAAACAATCACTATATTTGAATGGTGGAGGAAAGACAAATTCAGTATTAGGATAACATACAAGAATACAAAGATAAGCAATTTAGCTGGTAAAACAGTTACATTTTATACTCCGGCATCAGCAGGAAGCTGTAAAGACAGCTCAAACCCTGTGTTACAGGAGCTTGTTATACACCCTGTAATCCGGTCCCGGTAGTATTCCAACGCTGTTCTGCAGGCCCGGTGCGCCTGACTTTCAGTAGCAGCCAACCCCGGTTGAAGATAAAGCAGGAGTACCTGCTCTTGAAATCAAAAAGGAACAATCCACAGATTGCTCCTTTTTGATTTGATAATATTTAAAACATATCTTCGGTATGCTGATCTCCGGTTTGCAACGGCGGTCAGGTAACCTGAAAACGGGCTCAGATCACCGGGCAAGATAATTCCGTAAGGCTCCTGCATCCAAAGAGGGGTTCCACCGGATCTGGTCTGCCTGGCCATCGCCGCTGATGTCGGCAAAATAAAATAGGGTAGCCGTGCTTTCGGAAGGGCCGCGCAGGCTGTAGTAGGGGCCTCCAAAGGCAGTTCCTGTGGAAAAATAAACCTTTACGATACCCGAAAAATTTGCCGGATTCCAGTAAATCTTATCGGCTTTTCCATCGCCGTTGATGTCGGCAAAATAAAATTGAGTTGTGCCCGCAAACCCGCTTGCTCCTGAATTGCTCAGCGTGGAAGACAGCGTAAATGTGCCGTCACCATTGGACAGGTAAACCATGGTTTTCCCGCCGTTCAAAGAAGGATGCCACATGATCTTGTCGGCTTTGCCATCCCCGTTGATATCGGCAAAATAAAAATTGGTGCCAGTGGTGGTACTTGAGCCGGCTGATCCCGAAGAAACAGCGGTCGAAAAATCACCACCGCCTGTTGCCAGATAGACGATCGTCTGACCGGAAAAATTACCAGGGTTCCAGTAAATTTTATCAGCCTTACTATCTCCGTTCAGGTCTGCAAAATAAAATGTAGTGGCGGTGCTGGCACTGATCCCTCCCGGGTTGTCAATGACGGAAGTGCTGAAGTTGCCGCCTGTTGTCGATAGATAAATACGGGTATGCCCTGCATTTAACGATGGGTTCCAGGTAACCAGATCTGCTTTGTTATCGCCGTTTACATCTGCAAAATAATAACGGGTAGCTGATGATGCAGAAGCGCTTGAGCTATGGCTGGCGGCATAGGTAAAACTGCCATCGCCGTTGGATAAGAAAACCCGCGGCTGCCCGCTTTCAAAGGTGGGGTTCCAGTAAATTTTATCCGCTTTATTATCACCGTTAATATCGGCAAAATAAAATCGGGTACCGGTATTTTCACTTGTGCCATGCACATCTGAATTGGGTTCGCCAAAAATAGCAGGAACAAATGTTGTCATTACCGGCCAGTGATCGGAAGGCCAATTGCCGCTATAGCTGGTTTGTATTACTTTCGGGGCGGTATAGGCGAAAGCGCGGGTGCTCATTATCCAGTCTATTTTTGAACTGCCGGTAGATGTCCAGCCATGGAAAGTGGGCCCTCCCAGGTCATCGCCCAAAGCATCTGTCAGGTCCAGTGCGCTTTTTATACTGGCGATTTCCGGTGTGACGGGCTGGGCATTAAAATCACCAAACAGGATGGCAGGATAATGCTGGCTATTATAGAAACGGACGCTATCTGCCAGTGTTTGAGAATGCAGCAATCTGCCGGATGCTGTAAGGCCCCAATGGCTGTTACAAACAAAATATTTTTGATTATTCAGCTGATCCGTAAATATGCCCCATTCTGCGCTGCGTTGATCTGAGCCAAGCGGGAACGCTCCGCCTGTGTTAAGTGAGAAACGATCCTTTTTGTAGAAAATTACTTTTGGAGAACCGCTTGTTACCGGTGATACCACCCAATGTACGTTATACCCAATGCTGTCCATCTGGGCAACGAACCAGTTCCGGAAGGGATTATTCGAGAACTCCTGGAGGCCAAACAGGTCCGGTGTGTTATCGATGATGATCTGTCGCATGTTTTCCGCTGCTCTATGGTTTGCGGATCTGTCGGATCGTCATGCCTGATGTTGAAAGAAAGTACCTTAAACGACGGGGCAGGGGCGCCAAGCAACTGTAAGGCAAGCGGTTTTTGCTGCAGGGCATCCGGTGACCCATTCATTTTTTCAACCAGGTTACTTTTTTTACATGCTCCTGATGCAACAAGCAGGAGGAGCAAAATATAGACGGACCTCTTCCGCAAACAGCTGTATACGGGCATGGTGCTATTGATTCCGGGTGCCGGTACCTTTCCTGAGAAAGATATGGTTTTAACAAGAGTGGCTCTTCTGCTCATAG
>DASVMC010000752.1:0-3001 GCA_036384555.1 Niabella sp.
AATAGTTAAACAGGAATTCACAAGAAATCCCGGGCCGGATTTTCCGCTGCCGGTGCACTGAAGGTGCTGATCTGGTTGCTTTTACCGTTTATTTTTGAAGAACGCTTTCATTAAAGCTGCACATTCTGTTTCCAGGATGCAGGTTGTAATTTCAGTTTTGGGATGAAAAGGAGAAACGGTGGGCTGTACACGGCTAAACCCGTTTTTAGGATCAGCGGCCCCCCATACAATCCGGTGCAGTTTACTCCAGTATAAAGCACCGGCACACATTACACAAGGCTCTACAGTAACATAGAGTGTTGCATCCGGCAAATACTTTGCTCCCAGGTGGCTGAAAGCAGCAGTAAGTGCAATCATTTCTGCATGCGCAGTAGGGTCCTTCAGCTTTTCGGTCATATTGTATCCCCGTGCGATCACTCTATTTTGCTGTACCACTATAGCGCCCACAGGAATCTCTTCTTCCTCAAAAGCCTGCTCCGCCTGTTTCAGCGCTAATTGCATAAAATATTCATCCGTCATTGAGCCCTTTTAAGGGATAAAATTAGTAATAAGAAATAAGGAATCGTTCCGGTGGCAATTCAATTTTTATTAACTTGGATGTTTAATTTATGACCACAGCAAAAATAAAATCAGATCAGCAATTCCGGGAGATCTACCAACAACTCAACACACAACAGCAGCAAGCAGTGGAAACGATTGAGGGACCTGTAATCGTGAACGCAGGGCCCGGCACCGGAAAAACGCAGATCCTTGCCGCCCGCATCGGCAATATTTTATTAAACACAGATGTGGCACCGCAAAATATCCTATGCCTTACTTTTACAGACAACGGCTCAGTGGAAATGCGTAACCGCCTGCTCCAGATTGTAGGAACCACCGCTTATAATATACCCATACATACGTTTCATTCTTTCTGTAACGAAGTGATCCAGGATAACCTGAGTTATTTTGGTAAATATAACCTGGAGCCTATTAGTGAACTGGAAGAAAGCGAATTGTTCAAAAACCTGATCGATTCTATTGGAAAGGACAGTCTTCTCAAGCGCTATACCGGTGATGTATATTACGACCAGGCCCGGTTAAAGCATCTTTTTACTTTGATGAAAAAAGAAGCCTGGACCGTTGACTATTTTAATGAACGTATTGACCGTTATATTGAAAGTCTTCCTGAAAAAGAGGGCTTTTACTATAAAAGAAAATATAAGGATTGGAATGCCGGAGATCCTAACCCGCGGCTTATTGCAGAGGAGACCGAAAAGATGGAGGTATTACGTGCAGCGGTAAACCTGTACCCGCGGTATATCCAAATGATGGATGCCATTCAGCGGTATACTTATGACGACATGATCCTTTGGGTATTAAATGCCTTTAAAAACAATACGAATCTGTTGCTGGATTACCAGGAGCGGTATCAGTATTTCCTGGTAGATGAGTTCCAGGATACCAGCGGCTCTCAGAACGGTATTCTGCAATACCTCACCAGCTATTGGGATGTGCCCAACGTATTTGTTGTAGGTGATGCAGACCAGAGCATCTTCTCCTTCCAGGATGCTAATGTGGAAAACATTATTCATTTTGAGAACCGGTATGGGAGCGCTCTTACAAAAATAGATCTGGTAAACAACTATCGCTCCACGCAAACGATATTGAACACCGCGTACCAGCTCATCACCAATAACCAGCTCAGAACCGTCAGCCTCCAAAATGATCATCCGCTGGAGGCTTCAAATGCAACGCTGCAATCCCTGGATATTCCACCGGCATTTATTGAATACCCCAATACAGTACAGGAATCGGTTGCCATTGCTGCAAAAATTGAAGAGCTGATCAACAGTGGTATTAACGGAAGCGAAATTGCTGTCATCTACCGGAATCATGACCAGGTAGCAGCTATTGTTGCCGTTCTTCAGGCCAAACAGATCCCGCTGAACATCCGCCGGCAAACGGATATCCTCCAACTTCCTTTAATTGAAAATCTGATCACGGTACTCACCTGGATCAACAACGAAACCCGTATCCCTTACAGTGCTGATGATCTGTTATTTAAAATAATGCACTTCAGCTTTTTTGATATTCAACCCGCACAGGCTGCCATGCTAAGCATGAGAGTCAATGAAAAGAACATTGGCAGAAGAGAGAACCGGGCCCATCTGCGCACTGAATTAAATGCACTGAAATGGGAAGCAGGAGATTTATTTACACCGGCGGATAATGCAGAGAAGAAACTCAGCGAAACCCTGGAGGATCTTTTAAAACAGCTGCATAATACCACGCTGCAATATTTTATAGAGCTGGTCATAAAAAAGACCAACGTCATCGGGTACATCATGCAGCATGCGGAAAAGCCGTTTTTAATGCAGGCGCTTACCAGCTTTTTTAATTTTGTAAAAGATGCTACCCGGCGCAACCCTGAGCTGCAGCTTCAGGAATTGCTGGCCAATATTCAGCTCTTAAAAAAAGACAATATTCCCATTCCCCTGTATAAAATAACCAGTGCTGCTAATGGGGTGAATCTTGTTACCGCGCACGGTTCCAAAGGATCGGAATATGCATATGTATTTATTATTGGTTGCACCAGCAATACCTGGGATTCAGAAAAAAGCGGCAGCCGCTACCAGTTTAAATATCCCGATAATCTTACCGGGGATAACAGCACGGGCAATAACCTGGAAGAAAGCCGGCGTCTTTTTTACGTAGCTCTTACAAGAGCCAAAACGCATCTGACAATCTCGTACAGCGCTAAGGACGTCAATGGAAAACCACAGACCAAATCCACTTTTGTGGCGGAAATAGTAGATGCAACCGGGTATACGACTGTTAAAGAAACGGTTCCTGACGACCAACTGTTAACGGATATGGCCCTGCAATTTGCAGACCTTGCTCAACCGGAAATTGAATTGATAGAGGCCGGCTATATTGATGAACTATTACGCAAATACAGTTTAAGTGTTACGCACCTTAATAATTAACTGGATTGTCCGCTAAAATTCTATTATCAAAA
>DASVMC010000753.1:0-2923 GCA_036384555.1 Niabella sp.
CGGCTGTGGCTGCAGCTCATTGGACAGGTCATAATGATACTCTGTCTTTTCTATCTCAAGAATGATCTTCCGCATGGTTTGTACCACCAGGGTAGGGTGTTTGCCACTGGCCGTTTCTGCACTCAGCATAACGGCATCAGCACCTTCCAGTACCGCATTGGCAACGTCCGTAATTTCCGAACGGTTGGGTTTGGAACGGTCGATCATGCTTTCCATCATCTGTGTAGCCACAATAACGGGTTTTGCCCGGTGGATACACTTGCGGATAATGCTTTTCTGGATCAGGGGTACTTTTTCAACAGGAAGCTCCACACCCAGGTCGCCCCGTGCAATCATAATACCATCTGAAGCGTGAATGATCTCCCGGATATTGGGAATGGCTTCCGGCATTTCAATCTTGGCAATAATTTTTGCCGCACTTTTATGTTTATCCAGGATCTTGCGGAGTTTCCGGATATCGTCTACCTGGCGCACAAAAGATAAGGCTACCCAACCCAGTTGTTCGCTGATGACAAAATCCAGATCCTTAAGATCCTTTGGTGTCAACGCCGGCAATGAGATCTTGGTATCAGGAAGATTAACCCCTTTTTTGGAAGACAAAAAGCCACCCAGCAGTACTTCTACCTTTACATCATTGTTCGGTAATATTTTCCGTACCACAACTTCCAGTTTCCCATCATCAATCATTATTTTATTACCCACCTTCACATCCTTGTGGAAGTTAGGATAGGAGATGTAGATCTTCTCTTTTGTACCAACCAGTTTTTCGTTGGTGAAAATGAAGGTATCACCCGGCTCAACGGTAATGCCACCGCCTTCCATATCTCCAACGCGCAGTTTAGGGCCCTGTAAATCACCTAATATGGCTACCGTTGTCTTTTCTTTCCGGTTGATTTCACGGATGTATTCAATGATCTGTTTTTTCTCCTCATGCACACCATGAGAAAAGTTCAGCCGGAAAACGTTTACACCAGCTCTTACAAGATCCAGTAGCTTGTCATACGTATTGCAGGCCGGGCCTACAGTTGCTACTATTTTAGTACGGTTAAAACTGTGATCTGTATTGGTCGGTTCAACAGGCAATACTGTTTTCTTCCGGACTTTCTGAGTTTCTGTCATGTTCATTTTAATTAAGCAAGGTCTGAATTAAGCCTGCAATATCTGATAAATAATTCAATTAAGCGCAATCTGTTAAAAATTGAAATCTACAAAATAAAAACAAAAAACCGCTCTGATCAGGCGGTTTTTTGCTTTTTCCGGTTTCTTTTATTTCCACTCCAGTATGTTGTTGAAAACATATGCTTCCGGATTGGGAAGATATTTTTTAGCAGCCTCTATATCGGCTTCAGTTAAATAGTGCAGCGTATGCGCAAATACGGTCTTCGCGTCAGCGCTTTCCATATCAATTAAGCGGGGTTTCACTTTTCCTTTTTCATCCGCCACATCTTTCAGATACAAAGGTTTTACATTTCCTGTAGCATCTGCTGTAACAACAGCACCGGTAATGCCCTGATCAAACAATTGTTTTACCCCAAATCCCAGGAATGTGCAATACTCCAGATCGTATGCAGTAGGAGCCAGGCAACGCAGTTCGTAACCCAGTTCCACCGGACGGCTTTTAACAGCAATGTTCAGCTTTTTTAATTCGTTCTGTAAAAGGATATTGTAGATATGCGCTTTACTTACGTTCCCTAATTCCGGGTGCCCGTGATCATCATAAGTGAACTGGATACCGGATGCATTGATATCATCATCGCTCATGAAGTGAAATACACCTTCACTTACAATTGCAACACCATAAGGTATATCCAGGATGTTCCTTTTTACAATAGAAGAAACGATCAGCTTGGTGATCTTATCCAGATCCAGTTTTGTTTTGTTGAACATCTCAGGGATCACGATCATTGGGTAATGACACGCAACACCGATACCAAATGCAAGATGGCCTGCCTCACGTCCCATTGCAGAAACCACAAACCAGTTACCGGAGGTGCGGGCATCTTCATAAATTGTTTTTCCCAGCTTTACTCCTTCCTCCCGTGCACTCTGATAGCCAAAGGTTGGCTGACCATAAGGAAGCGGCAGGTCATTGTCAATTGTTTTAGGAACATGGATATTTTTAACCGGAACATTCTTGTCTGTCAGGAATTTTGCAATGCGGTTGGCAGTAGAAGCCGTATCATCCCCACCAACAGTTACCAGCAGCTGAATGTTATTCTCTTCAAAAAACGTGCTTGTAAACTCGTTGTCTTTTGGTTTGTAACGGCTCATCCGGAGAAAAGAACCGCCACGGCTGAAAATATCGTCTGCCAGCTTAAAATCAATATCTGTAGTTACTCCTTTTCCATTAAAGAGATTTTTATATCCATCATGCAGGCCTATAACACGATAACCATCATTAAGAAAGGTTTTAGCTACCGACCCGATCACTGTGTTAATACCAGGAGCTGGGCCACCGCCAGCAAGAATTACAATACTTTTCTGCATATACAAGTTTTAATATTCTTAAGTGGCGCAAATATAAGTGAAATTGAGGTTTATGTAAATAATGAAGAATTATTTAAATATTATTAAATATGAACGTTTGTTTTTGATCTGAAATTCAAATACAGCACTCTGTTTTTAATCAATTTATAATGACAGCATGTGCCGGAAACGCATATACAAAATCGGTGCTCCGGCTTCCTGATTTTAAAAAAAGATCCTAACTTTAAGAGGCATGCGTTTACTGCAACAGGATAAACAGGAAGCAACTGTTTTTCTTATGAGGAATTACAGGCAACTATAATCAATAAATAATAAAACACATGAAAAAACAAACCACAGATACAGATAAAGAAAACGCTGAAGAAAAAAAGGTTTTTGGCGACCCTGTATACCCTGCAAAGGATGATATTTATGCACGGGCTGAAAAACAGCCGTT
>DASVMC010000754.1:0-6173 GCA_036384555.1 Niabella sp.
AAACAAAACCTGCTATTATACCTGAACCGGTATCCCTGATCCAGGGTAATGGAACATTTGTTCTTGACGCACATACCTCTCTCCTTATTCCGCCAGGCGATCCCGAGCTTGCAGCACTGGGCAACACGCTGAATCAATGGATCAGCGCGCTGACAGGTTTTACCCTGCCCTTAAAAAACACAGCAGTAGCTGAAGCATCCGTTCAGCTATTACTAAATCCCGGGTTAAAGAACCCCGGTAGTGATGAAGGCTATACACTATCCGTTACGGGGCACGGGGTAACCATACAGGCACATAAAACGGCAGGGCTCTTTTACGGTTTACAAACGTTCCGGCAATTGCTTCAGCTTGCAGCCGGTGCAAACAGGCAACAACAGCAATATACCCTGCCGGCTATGGAAATCACCGATTACCCCCGGTTAAAATGGCGCGGGCTGATGCTGGATGTAAGCAGGCATTTTTTCTCAAAAGATTTTGTGAAGAAATATATTGACGATATGGCCCGTTACAAATTCAACGTTTTTCACTGGCACCTGACCGACGACCAGGGATGGCGTATAGAAATAAAATCGCTTCCCCGCCTAACAGCAATAGGCGCCTGGCGGGTACCCAGAACGGGCCAGTGGTGGTCATTTGTACCGCCGCAAAAAGAAGAGAAGGCAACTTATGGCGGCTATTATACGCAACAGGATATAAAGGAAATTATTGCTTATGCTGCCGAAAGACATATAACGGTTGTACCGGAAATTGATGTTCCCGGTCATTCGCTCGCAGCCATTGCAGCCTACCCTTACCTGTCCGCAACAGGATATCTTTATTCCGTCAATCCCGGAAGCAAGTTTTACAATATAGAGGATAATACGCTCAACCCGGCAGATGAACGCGTATATACCTTCCTGGATAAAGTGTTTACAGAGGTGGCGGCCTTGTTTCCCGGAGCATACGTTCATATCGGAGGTGATGAATGCACCAAACAATTTTGGCAGCGGTCAGCAGTAGTACAGGATTTCATGAAACAACAGGGAATATCAACGGAACATGAACTGCAAAGCTATTTTATAAAAAGAATAGAAAAGATCCTGAAGAAAAAAGGAAAAAAAATAATCGGCTGGGATGAGATCCTGGAAGGAGGATTAGCCCCTGACGCAACGGTGATGAGCTGGCGGGGTATGCAGGGCGGTATAGACGCAGCCAGACAGGGCCACCAGGTGATCCTTACGCCCAGCGGCAATACCTACCTGGACCTGTACCAGGGAGACCCGCTTTTAGAGCCCGACACCTATGATATGCTCCGCTTACGGACCACCTATCAATGGAATCCTGTTCCTGCGGGGGTAGACAGTACCCTGATCCTGGGAGGACAGGGCAATTTATGGACAGAATCTGTGCCAACCGGCAGACACGCAGAATACATGACCTGGCCACGCGCCATGGCGTTGGCTGAGGTCTTCTGGTCGCCGCGGGCCCAACAGGACTGGTCACTTTTTCAAAAAAGGTTAGCCCCGCATTTTAAGCTGCTGGATGCTGCGCAGATCAATTACTCCAGGGCAGCCTTTGATGTACTGGCAACAGCAAAACATGATCAGCAAAAACAATTGCTTGTCAGCCTCAGTACTGATATTGACAGCCTGGATATTTACTATACCCTGGACGATACCAACCCGGATACCTCATCAGCTCGTTACAATGGAATGCCGGTTGTCATTCCCCCGGGTATCTATCAGTTAAGGGCGCAATCCTTCCGCAATAACATTGCAATCGGAAAATTATTAATTGCCCCGCGGGAGGCCTTAGAAAAAAGAGCCCGGTAATCAGCATAAGGATATTTGGTAAAAAGTGACATATATGAAAAGAAGAACACTGCTAAAAGCCATTGGTATTGGTATGATTGCGCAGCATCAATTGTTTGCAAAAACAACTGCGGCGGGCATGTTCTCTGGTAAAAAGAACCGCTTCAATCATTTATTATGGTTTCGGAAACCCGGCAAATACTGGAATAGCCAGGCGTTGCATATTGGTAACGGAGGTTTGGGGATCTCTTTTCTGTGCGGTATTGCAGCTGAGCAATTTGCCATTACAGATAAGACCTTATGGACCGGTGGACCGGGCCAGGACAGCAATTACAATTACGGGATACGGCCAGGTGGTAAAAATTACCTGAAGGAGATCCGGGCACTCATTACGTCGAATGACCTGACAAAACTAAAAAAGGCCGATAAACTGGTAAGTGAACATTTTATGGGAGATACCAGTGCCTTTGGTCATTTTTCTTCTTATGGTAAATTATCGCTCCTTTTTTCGGACACCGGTAATGCAGCGCATTATACCCGCAGCCTGGATCTGTCGTCCGCGGTTGCCAATACGGCTTATGAAATAAACGGGATCAAATACCTCCGTGAATATTTTTGTTCTTACCCGGATAATATCGGCGTCATCCGGATCGCTGCATCTCAAAAAGGTTCCGTTTCGGCTACACTTAAATGGGCCGTTTTTCAAAAAGATTTCAGGATCACCTATCAGAATAACATTTATGAGCTGACCGGAACGATCAACGGCAATCAGCAAAAATTCAGCCTGAAATTATACATCCGTCATACAGGCGGACGTGTATCTGCCGAAAAAGAGGAACTGGTCATTGATAAAACCGATGAATTATTGATTGTGATTGCTTCTGCTACAGCGTATGATCCCGACGCCCCCGGTTTTAAAGGGAAAGACCCTGCGCATATTACCCGGCAAACCATTAACAAAATCAAAAACTGTTCCTATGAACAGCTGAAAAGAAGGCATATTGCTGACTACAGGCGGCTGTACGACCGGCTGAATTTTAACTTACAGGGAAATGCAATGGCCGAAGCGCTGCCTACGGACGAACGTTGGGCCGCTTACAGGGAAGGCCGTTCTAATGATGCAGGTTTGAAGGTCCTCTACTTTAACCTGAGCAGGTACCTGCTGATTGCAGCATCGCGCAAAGGCTTTTTGCCCGCTAACCTGCAGGGTGGGTGGAATATGTGGGAGGCCGCTCAATGGTCAGGCAACTACCAGTCGAACATTAATGTACAAATGAACTACAGCAGCGCCCATGCAGTAGCGCTGGATGAATGCCTGTTGCCCTATATCAGCTGGATAAAAAGGCTTGCCGTTCCAGGTGCGGCAGTTGCAAAAGCCTATTATGATTCAGATGGCTGGGTTAGCCACACGGTAGGTAATATTTGGGGGTATGCTGCCCCGGGGAGTGAACTGATCTGGGGAATGTACCCCATGGGAGCAGCATGGCATTGCCATTATCTGTGGCAGCATTTTGTTTATACCCAGGACATCAGCTATCTTAAGAATACCGCATACCCGCTGTTAAAAGACGCCACCCGGTTCTGGCTGCAAAATTTAATTCCCTATAAAGGCAAGCTAATTGTGGCACCAAGTGTTTCGGCCGAACACGGGGCTTACATCCGTAAAGGAAAGCTGGTTGCTTCGGGTAGTTCATTTGGCGAAGATATCGGCAATATTCCCTGTGCCTTCCAGGATGTGCAATTGCTTACCGAATTGTTTGATAACACAATGGCCGCCGCCAGGACCCTGCAAACAGATCCCGCTTTTATTTCAGCAATCGAAACAAAACGGATGCAGCTGATGCCACTGAAAATCGGTCGTTACGGGCAACTGCAGGAGTGGGAAGAAGATATTGATGATCCCGCCTGCAACCACCGGCATATTGCACATTTATACGCAGTATGGCCGGCAAAGCAAATTGGTGCCGATGATGGGGCCTTTACTGCTGCCGCCAAAAAAACATTAGCGCTCCGGGGCGAAGCCCGTCAATATAAACCCATTCCTCATAGCGACATTTATACGGCCGGTAACTGGTCGCTGGCTCTTCGCATGATCTGTTACATTCGGTTGCACGATGCTGAAAAAGCCAACCAATTGTTCAACGACATTATCCGCATTGCCGGTTTTGAAAACCTGCTTAGTTATAACCATGTACCCGCCGGTGACAGCAGGCAAAATGATGAAGAATATTTCACAACACCGGAAGGCAGCTGGTATCCCGTCTGGCAAATTGATACATCACTTGCACTTGCCGGGTTTATGTCAGAAATGCTGCTGCAAACGGCAAAGGACGGCACCATACACCTTTTGCCGGTATTGCCTGAAGAATGGCAGCAAGGAAGCATCAAAGGGCTAAAAGCAGCAGGCAATCTTACTGTTGATCTTGAATGGGAAAACGGTAAAGTGATGCATTACAAATTTTACGCTGCCGTTCGCAAAACCATCAGGGTAAAAATAAATGGCGTCATTAAAAAAATTCATGTATAAACTTCCTGTTGGTAATAGCAAGCACCGGTATATAAAAGAATGCCGGATCCCATGTATATCCATAAATATCAGATTCTGTAAGAAATCTGCCAGAATTGTCATATAACGATACGGACAAGTAGCTTATTTTTAATGTTCAATAGCCGTCATTAACATGAAAGCGATCTTGCCTTTGATCTGTTCAATAATCATTTCCCTGCATCCTTTTGCCCAGGAAGGTATCTATCATGATCCCTCCAAACAGCTTATTACCATTACCGCGCAAAAGGGGAATTTAAAGATCCTGATCGATTATGCAGGCGGTTGTTCTATCAGCAGTATATATGTAAAAGGGGCAAACAAGCTATCGTCTGCAGGTGTTTACACCGGCTTTACCGCCGGGTCTTCTGTTTACACCTCCCGGAAACTCTCAAAAGCGCCGGCAATCCTGGTAAACGGTAACACGGTAACGATCTCCGGTATCAGCTATGGCAGCGGGCTCAATACCATTAATGAAACATGGCGTTTTATACTAACCGGCCGGGCTATTGAATGGAAAATAATACGGCAATACCCCGGAGCAGCCGTACTGGAAGATATTGCCCTTCCCCAATGGAACTTTTCTGATCTCTCCGTCTGGAAAGGAGGGATTATCGACAATGGTGGCGTAGTATGGTGCAAATACCTGAATACGGTCAATGACACCTACGGGGTTCATACCGGCGGAACCACCTATTGGAATGATAAAACCGGCGACGCCCTGTCCATTCAGGCAAAAGCTGCGAACGGACAATACATTGCAACAAAATATGCGCACAGTTCCACAGGCGCCTTTACCAGTACCCAGATTGTCAGCACACAACCCGTAAAACAAAGACATCACCTGAGCCGGTTTGTTCATGCCCGGCCGGATGTCTTTGCACCCGTAGCTGTTCAGAAAGAAACGGTATCGGCAAATTTTACCATCAGTTATGTCGATTATTTTAAAGCATATGACCGGGGCACCTTAAAGAATATCAATGCGGTTGCAGTAAGAGAATTGCTGAACACCACTGCACGGTACGGGGTTGTGGATAACCATATCGTTGGGGGAAATGGCTGGCTCACCAACTGGAAATGCCTGCACGAGCCTTTCTTTGCACAGGTTGCGCTGGCCCTTGCCGACAGTAACTATACCAACAACCTGGCAGCTACCCTGGATCAGGAAAGGGACCTGGCCATCCTTCCCGATGGCCGTGTTCTGTCCAGATGGCACGATGTGCCCGGTGATGAAATACCCGGAACTTTTAATGCCAAAACCGGTTATTACGAAGCTCAATGGGGCTATACTATTGATTCGCAAACAGGATATGTTATTAATGTAAGCGACCTGTTCAATATTACCGGGAACAGCGCGTGGCTTAAAAGTCACCAGGGCAGCTGCCGCAAGGCATTAGACTGGCTACTCCGCCGTGACAGCAATAACAATGGCATCTTTGAAATGATGAATGATCAATGCAGCGCTGCAAAATGCAGCGACTGGCTGGACATTGTATGGGCTTCTTTTGAGAATGCATTTGTAAATGCACAGCTATATGATGCTTTACTAAAATGGGCAGCCTGCGAACGGGTACTCGGAAACGCAGCAGCCGCCAACAAATACGCTGCCATCGCCCGGCGGCTGAAAGCGGCGTTTAATAAACCCATTGAAGAGGGTGGTTTCTGGTCGGAAGCAAAAAAGCAATTCGTTTACTGGAAAGATAAAGACGGTACTGTGCACGGAGACAATCTGGTAACACCCGTTCAGTTTATGGCCATTGCTTCCGGGCTATGTGATAATAAGGCAAGAATACAAACGATTATACATCAAATTGAAACGCGCACTGCAGCGGAGCAGC
>DASVMC010000755.1:0-2750 GCA_036384555.1 Niabella sp.
CTTAAAAAATCCCCAGCCTGGCAAAAAAAAATATCAATCAGATAAGGCCAGGGACAGCTTGTCGCAGGTAATCGATTCGCTCCAGTATGTAATCAAAACATTAAAGCCGGTGAAAAGTGAGGATGGAAAAGACAGTGTTACGGATCAGGGAAGGAATAACCGGTTGGTGCTTTTACACACATCCGGACAACAGCAAAGCGCATTTACCAATATCAGCGACTATGTTTTTAATAAAAAAGGGAACCGGCTGTTAATGGAACAGACCTTGGATCTGGCGGATACGGCCAGGTCTTCAAGAATTATCCTATACAATACCGCAACAGGAAAAACAGATACCGTACTAAGAGGTGGCAATGATTTTAAGAACCTGGCACTTTCAGATGAAGGTGACCAGGCCGCTTTTGCTGCAGAGCGGGGTGCAATGCCAAAAGCATTGAGGAGGTACTACAGACTCTGGTATTACAAATCCGGAATGGATAGTGCTGTTGCACTTGCAGACACGCTGACCGCTGGTTTTCCTGCACGTAGTACAGTAAGCCCGTTCGGAAAGATCCGTTTTAGCAAAACAGGAGAACGGCTGCTATTTGGCACGGCGCCGCTCCTCCCTTTTAAAGATACCGCACTGGTTGATATTGATAAAGTGAATGTAGATATCTGGAACTATAAGGATGATTATCTGCAACCCTACCAACTGGAAAATCAAAAAAAAGACCTTGAAAAGAATTATCTGGCCGTATATGACCTTGGACGCAACAAAATGATACAGATCGGAAGTAAAGATTTACCCACTGTTTATGAAGCCACTGAAAGCGATGGCAGGTATTTTGTTGCAATAACGGATACCGGGCGTCGGGTGGAGTCGCAATGGACGGGTAATACCAAAAAGGACGTTTGTAAATTCAGTGTTGATGAAGGCCGGTTGATGCCTGTTATATATAATTTGGATGGGAGCCTGCAGTCTTCCTGGTTTTCTCCTTCCGGCAAATACATATTATGGTATGATAATAAAACAAGGAATTACTTTGTGCATGATGGTGAAAAGATCCGCAATATTACCCGGGCAATAAAAGTGCCTTTATATGATGAAGAGAATGATGTACCGGACGATCCGCACCCTTATGGGATCATGGGCTGGGAAGCCGGGGATCAATATGTACTGATCTATGACCGTTATGATATATGGAAGGTAGCCCTTGCCGGTAACGCAGCACCGGAGAACCTTACAAAGGATGGCCGGCGAAATAAGATCACTTACCGGTATATACAAACAGATCCTGAAGAAAAATATATTCAGGTGGAGCAGCAGCTCTTGCTGAGCCGCTTTAACAATCAGAACAAGAAAAACGGGCTGACGATCCTGGAAAATGAACGATTAAACAACAGGTTCTTTACGGCGCGGTTGTTTGAGGAACAGCCCTGTTATTTTGACCAGGTAATAAAAGCAAAAGCAGCGGCAATGTATGCCTATACAAGAGAAAATTATACGCAGTCGCCGGATGTGTATGTTTACCGGGAAGGCAGCGAGCAAAAATATTCTGCTATAAATGTGCAACAGGCCAATTATAACTGGGGTACCGCTTCTTTGTATCATTGGAAAACGTTTTCAGGGAAACCGGCTACCGGGATTTTATACAGACCTGAAAATTTTGACAGTACCAAAAAATATCCGGTGCTGCTTTACTTTTATGAAAAGCTTTCCGACAACCTGTACCGCTATATTCCACCTGTGCCTACTCCAAGCCGTTTGAATATTTCCTTTTTTGTAAGCCGGGGTTATATTGTGTTTACACCAGACATTTCTTATACTGTCGGACACCCGGCTAGGAGCGCTTATGACTATATTGTAAGCGGAGCAAAGGAGCTCTCCCGGCACTCCTGGGTAGATGCCCGGCATATGGGAATACAGGGGCAAAGCTGGGGAGGTATACAGGTAGCACAATTAGTGACGATGACACCTCTGTTTGCAGCTGCATGGGCCGGTGCCCCGGTTGCCAATATGACCAGCGCTTATGGAGGTATCCGCTGGAAAGGGGGTGTCAACCGGCAGTTCCAGTATGAAAAGACGCAAAGCCGGATAGGATACAGTCTCTGGGAGAAACCGGAACTGTATATTGAAAATTCTCCGTTGTTTCACCTTCCTAAAGTAACGACCCCATTGGTCATCATGGCAAATGATCATGATGGAGCTGTACCCTGGTACCAGGGCATCGAGCTGTTTACCGGTATGCGGCGTTTGGGAAAAAAAGTTTGGATGCTGAATTACAATGGTGAAGAGCATAACCTGGTGCAGCGCAAAAACAGGAAAGATATTGCTGTGCGGGAACAGCAGTTCTTTGACTGGCTGCTGAAAGATGCAAAGCCTGCCAAATGGCTGACAGAAGGGGTACCCGCTGTTACAAAAGGAATTGACTGGGGGCTGGAACTGGCACAGTGAAAATGAAGAGAACGGAAATGGAACCGAGTGCTGCAGGCTGATTGTTATGATCTGCAAACAATAAACAATAAACAAAAAGTCATAAACCCCCGAACCCTTCGTAACTTTGCCGATTATGGCAACTGATAAAAGAGTAAGAGTACGCTTTGCGCCTTCGCCAACCGGAGGATTGCATCTGGGCGGTGTAAGAACAGTATTGTACAACTATTTGTTTGCAAAACAACATGGGGGCGACTTTATAGTGCGTATTGAGGATACGGATCAGACCCGTTTTGTTCCCGGCGCGGAAGAATATATTTTTCAATGCCTGGAATGG
>DASVMC010000756.1:0-5435 GCA_036384555.1 Niabella sp.
TTATGACATATTTTTTAGATTTTTTTACCACTTTGTACCTGTGAAAAAAGAACAACTCCAGAAAAAGATTGGCCAGCGTATTATACAATTACGTGAAGAAAAAGGCTGGAGCCAGGCTGATCTTGCCCGTGCCTGTAATAAGGACAGGCAGGCAATTGAGATCATAGAAAATGGTAAGGTTAATCCGACACCCTGTATATGCTATCCCACTGGTACTAAAATTCACTTGGAATTAGTGCTATAATACAGTTTATATGAAAACAATTCTGCTCACAATAATTTCTTTACTCGTATTGCAGCGTAATCTTGTGGCGCAACAAAACAGAAACGAATTTGACACACTGGCCCTGAAATATTTATTAAAAGATGTAATTTCTTTGGGAAAAGACCCCGGCAGAATCGTTGTTCTTCCTTTGCCGACTGAAAAAATCAGGGATTCAAATTATAGCCACAAAGAATTACCATTTTGGACTATTTTGAAAAAGTACTTTCCAGATTCTACCAGGCCTGCGTTGCGCAGGATGATCGAAAATTCACCGGGCATCGAAGGGCACAGAATGTATGCTTTTACTAAAACTATTTTCCCGGATATAGTAAAAGACAACCCGGTAAATGAGGATTCTATAAAGGCACAATATGCATTTGCTCCAATTTATCAGGTAAGTAATTTTATCTATTCCCCTGATCGTCATTGGTGCATTGTTCTGGTAGATGCCGGTAACACGGGTAGTTTCACTGCTGAAATGTACCGTAACGCATCCGGTAATTGGGCGTATTGTAAAAAAACAGAATCAGATGGCCTTTTTTAAGACCAGCGATGCCAGCAAGCTATTCTCCAGCCACTGTAATTACAATACGCCCGTGCTCATGCAGTACCTGTATACTGCTGCCGATGGTAAAACCGATCTGGTTAAGCCACTGGCCGCAAAGCCTGATCTCGGGGTTACATACTACCCGGTAATTAAATGAGCCACCGGAGCCATACAACAGTGTTCTTTCGTACACTTTCAGGCGGCGCAGGCGTGGGGTTTGGCCGGCAGGTATTGACTGGTTCATAAGTGAATGTGTTTGTAATGCAAAGCACCTGTATAGCGCCATTCTATTCCAGTTGGGCGCAACATACCCAAGCCGTAATCCATCATAAATTACCCTGCTAACCGGGTGATTAAACGGTAACCCTATTCCACGGGAAACTGTACATTAGCCTTTAATAAAACTGCTACTGCCATGCCAAACAAAATACACGAGGGCCGCAACATCAAACGTTTCCGCGAAATGCTGGGCATAAAACAGGAAGCCCTGGCAATGGAACTGGGCGATGACTGGACCCAGAAGAAAATATCCCTGCTGGAACAGAAAGAGAGCGTGGAACCCCTGTTATTGCAGCAGGTGGCTGATGCTTTGAAGATACCGGCGGAAGTGTTTAAGAGTTTTGATGAGGAGCAGGCGGTGAATATTATCTCCAATACGATCAATAACCATGATCAGAGTGCAGTGATACAATATAACCCGGTATTTAATCCGGTTGAAAAATGGCTGGAGGCATTAGAGGAGATCAAAAAATTGTATTCAGCGCTTTTGGAGGAGAAGGATGCAAGGATTCGGTTGTTGGAGAAGATGATGAATGGTTAAATGCTAAAGTCTCGAGCCTTATGCAGGTGGGGCTTCAGTCGCTCTCAGTTTGCTATTAAATGAGTATGCATTCAAAATCATAATTAACAACATCGATATTTCAATTTATGCCTTTTGGCACTCAGTCCTGAATAAAACTGAAGCGCTTTGCTCACTGATTGAAAAAACACCTGTAGCCGTTTCGGTTTGGGATCAGTAAAGACTCGTTGAGAAAAATCCAGCTAAGCATTCGCTTCTTGTCTCGTCCTGAAAAAACCTTATATGGGGTCATACAGGTATTGTTATTTTATTTCTTACAAGCCAAAAGCCCCTGAATCTGATGAGATGTACGCCATCTCTGTCGCCTCAGATAATATATCTGATTTCTTTAAACATTAAGCGCAATAAGCGGCCGGTGAGAGCATTCAAACGCCTGGCTCATTTTGCACGAGAATGGTATCAATGTCCTTTCGGCACAATGGTTACCTTCACTTTAAAAGATTTGTCCGAGCTCTTGTTCAAATCGTTTTCGATACCTCTTGGATTGGTAATATAACCTTCCGGATCATAAACGAAGCAATACAGCGCTTTACAATCGGGATGCGCTTTATATTTGGCGATATCGATGATCAGTTGTTCGCCGAGTTGCTTTGCCTTTAAATTGGTTCTTGTTTTCTTTACTTCGATTACAATTTGCTCATTTTTTAGCAGAAAATCGGAGCGCGTACTGGCTCCTGCATAACTTGGATTCCATTCCTCCGTTCTGATGTCATCGAAGCATAGGCGTAGTAATGCATGTAGCAGATCCTGAACATCGTATTCGTCTTTAATATATAGGGTTTCACGTTCGTCATATCTATGGCAAAGTTGTTTTGCGATCAGGTGAAACCTATCCAGCATGGCTTCGATTAGCGCGATGTCGTTTCTGTCGGTGGTTTTGGATTTGACACGGGTAGATTCTATTTTTTCCTTCCAAGGAAATTGATTGCCACAATGTTTGCAGATTGTAGGTACTGGCTTGTCGCCGCTAATCAGATCGAGTACGCCTTCAATATGATATTTTCCTTCGATTTCCTTACCGCAACTTGGGCAGGTGTGAAGTGTTTTTGCGCCGCATTGCGTGCAGAAATTCTTATTGAATTCGGGGCTACCGTGGTATGATGCGTTAACGCCGTGGCCGTTTTCGCATAGCAGGTAAGCATCATATTGTCCCATGGAGAGAGGCTTATAAGTTAGGGTTAACTAATTTTCCGTCATTCAAGATACGAAATAGAGTAAATGGAAAGAGGTTGCACTTCGGTCCTGATATAGTGGTTTTCAATCTTTAGACGTTTTTTTATTGGCGGGCTTTCGAAGACCCATATTGATCATATGCCTAGCATATTCTTTGGATAGGCGCGTGACTTCGGTGGTGATTTCCGCCATTATGGATTCGGTGATTTCGGAGCCTTTGGGATGTTTGTCTATGACACTTTTAAAGGCCCGTTCAGCTAGTTGTCCAACGTGATAACTTTCCGCTCTGCGGTCTGCAATTGACATGAGGCGATCGAATTTTACTTGCAATAGTTCGATGAAGTGGCGGTTTAGATCAGGTTTGTCTGGCAAGGTTCCTGTGTAGTTAATCGTCGGGGCCATATTGCTTTGTGCACCTGTTAGCACATCACAGCGGTATAAGTAAGTGCAAGCGCCTCCAGTGTAGCGATCGTTTAAGTTAAACACAAAGGCGTAGGTGCTGAAAAGCTCTACGTAGGCATACAACAACGATTTTTCCGGTTCCCCTTTTATATAAATGATATGTTCTACACTATCCGCATCGGGATGGCACAGTTCGGGTGTATAATAGTGACGGTGATAGATCTGGATATTTTCCGGCGACCGCTTAAGATCTGCAATTGCCGAGGCGATCGTTGCTGGATCCTTAGTATTTTCTAACCATGCCGAAACCGCTATTTTCAAAACGGCTTGGATAAAGGCCGGGCCGCTAATACCAGACTGGAAGTGCAGGGATTCAGAGATATAACGGTTGTTGACAACGAATTTGGACGCCAGGTCACTGTCATCTAGACCTGGATATTTCTCTTTAAGTTGTTTTACAAGTAAGAATACTTCTTCCTCATTGCGCGCCGAGATATGAACGGTTTGCGTGTCCTTGTTTATTTGCACTGTTGGCTTGCTGTCGATGGGTGTAATTCCTTTTCCGATATGATAGCGTCCACCGCTGCCGGTATGGGCATTTTTAATGACTTGATTTTCGCCTCGTTCCCGGCCAATATCAAGTAAGGTGGCAAAGGGGCTTAGGTCCCGGCAGAGTACAGCGTCGATCGTGGCACCGAAATGCCGGTTACAGTCCGCGCACCACAGGTCCGTGGATTTCCAGCGTCCGCCAATCGCGTTGGGAATGATGTGCTCCTGAGAGCGATTGGCTGGCGTTAGAGGCGAGCCACAGTGATAACAATGGGTGTTAGGCATACCGGTTTACAGCTTCTAAGCTACCATAAATCGCTTATTGATGAGAGGTAGTGCGTATATTTAAGGGTAAGAATTGGGGTTAGAAGTTTTGGTTGGTGTGACCTGTAATGCCGTTCTAAATCCCGGAAAACAGGAAAAATAGCAAAAAGTAGCATTTTAAAACATTGAAGATCAATATCTGACTTGCTGAAAATCAAGCAAAAACGAAAAATTGTAGGCTTGCTGTTGATTCTTAAGATGTAATTAAATAAGGGCAGTGTGACAAAAGACAACCTTAATCCGCAGGAACGGGCCATTTACGGTTACCTGCATAGAAAACATTTTGCTACCAGCGCCGATCTTTCAGAGGTACTGGGCAGAAAGTTTGGTATGTCTCCGGAGGCCAGCCGGAAGGCTATTAGCAGGGCGTTGGAAGCAAAGATTATTGAGTCCACCAAACCGGTTAGTTTTGGCAAGAGGCGCTATGTCTATCACCTACCTAATATCGCGCTAACCCTGGAGTTTGTGCTCGCTATTACCAAAGCGTACCGCCCGCCTTTATACCGGACACTTAGTACCATGCGCGAGCAGGGTGGGATCATCTCCTTTTATGAAATACTGAAAATAGCCTCAACGGTCCTGGACAATGTGAACAACCATAAGCAGGTGCTGGAGAAAATTGTCACCGAGCTTGTGAGGCTGGACCTGGTAGATGTTATCGAAGACGATTTTCTTCAACGATACCTTGTGTTCAAGAACCGAGATAAAATCCCTTTTGCGCCCACGGTCGCCCAGCACAGAGGCCAGTTGGTCACAGATGCGATGTTATTGCCGGACATTTTACGCATGTTGCAATATCAGAACATCATCGACAACAAGAATGTCATCTACCGCAATAAGAACACGCCGACTAAGGGGATTGAGCACATGAACCATGTGTGGGACGCGATCGCCTATACAAAAACAACCGGTTATAATCCGGGTGTCGCCTCAGAGTCAAACGCGAAAGAAAAGCAAACCCTAGTGGTACTTGATGTACTCTTGTATCGTGACTATACAATAGATGATTTCCAGGGATTTTTCGAGCGCGTTCAGTCTGTGTTTCAAAGTGTGAAAATGGGCAAAAGAAAAGTGTTGCCGATCATCGTCTTTAGGAATACCGACGAACAAACATTTAATACCATTCATAAGGTAGGCTTTCTGACATTTAATATCGGTAATGTGTACGGTAATCGTATATATGATGTTATTGCCAATCTGAACAGACTTAAATCGGGTGGAATGGAGGAGGAGACGACCGATTATACTGCTGTGGTGGAGGATACTTTATCTATTGTAAAAAGTGCCGGCCATGAGGATAATCTGCAAAATATTCG
>DASVMC010000757.1:0-4401 GCA_036384555.1 Niabella sp.
CAGAGCGGGTATCCTTTATATGCACTGCTACAATGCTGGCAATGCCCTTTTCCAGTTCCCTGCTTACATCATTGCCCCAGGCCGTTAAGTTTCCCAGGTCGGGATATACCCGGTACCAGGGCGAATTGATTTCTTTTTCATACCAAAGATGTTTTGTGATGGAATTGAGAAAAGGCGTATCCATTATTTCCATTGCAAGCATTACCTGGTGATGCTCCGCCAGCCTGGCGGCCCATTTAAGCCCTTCTAAAAATTCACCGGCGCTTTTTTTTGTTGACGGCTCATAGTATACATCATACCCTGCCAGCTGAATAACGCTGATGCCTATATCTTTTGCAAAAAGGATGGCCGCTTCCATAATTTCATAGGCCTTTTTTTTTATTGCTTCATCTGCGCTGCCAAAAGGAAAACGTCTGTGCGCGCTGAGGCACATACTTCTGATGGGTACCCCAGCTATTTTTGAAGTAAGAAGCAGCTCCAGCCGTTCTGATTTATTCCAGAATAACCGGCTGATCCGCTCATCGGTCTCATCTATTGAAATTTCCAGGTAATCAAATCCAAGCTGCTTTGCGGTCTGCAACCGGGTTGTCCAATCCCATTCTGCGGGTAACGCCTTTTCATACAAACCAACCAAATGACCGTGTAGCATAACAATAATAGCGCAAATCGTTTTTATGTATTTACTGCTAACAAAGTTGTTGCCCGTACGAAAAACAAGCCACCCTTTTATAATCCAAATCTGATACTATCTTAATCTTCCCCCTGGTGAAATTCAAAATAACCAATGCAAAACTTTAAATCCGTTTCTTAGTTCGTATTTTATGTTTAAGAACAAAAGAACTGCTGTTAATACTGTATATTTAAAGTCCATTACATTACTTCATTCAAGTATCTTCAAAATGCGCTTGTTCTTTACCACGACCGTTCTCTGCGGCGCCATTCTTTTTACGCCAGGTGCATCGCCGGATCGTGCACAGTCAACACCTGCAAAAGCAAAAAAAGCCATCACCTTCAGAAAGCATGTTCTTACCAATGATTTTGTTTCTGAAGGTGTGGCCGTAGCTGATGTAAACAATGACGGCCGGCCGGATGTACTCGCCGGCGCCTTCTGGTGGGAAGCGCCGGCATGGACGCAACACAGCCTGCTTCCTCCAAAAACATTTGCTGTAAAAAGCTATTCCAATAGTTTTTTAAACTATACCCTGGATGTTAACCAGGATGGGTGGGTGGATTACATTATTATTGATTACCCCGGAAAGGCAGCGCACTGGTATGAAAATCCCAAAAATGCCGTGGGGTATTGGAAGGAGCATTTGATCTATCCGGCGGTGGGCAACGAATCGCCCGGTTTTGCAGATATTGACGGAGACGGGCGTCCGGATCTGTTGTGCAATGATCCTATAAACAAAAGGAATATATGGGTACGGCCACCGGATAAAGACGATACAGCATGGACCGCCTATACCATTAGTTCCGATACATTGCAGAGTACACACCAGTTCACACATGGCCTGGGCTGCGGGGATGTGAATGGCGACGGGCGGGTAGATGTACTTGTGCACGAAGGATGGTGGGAGGCGCCGGAAAACCCGAGACAGCCGGGCTGGAAATTTCATAAAACAGCAATAGGAGATGATTGTGCACAGATGTATGTACTGGATCTTAACAAAGACGGGAATGCGGATATCATCAGTTCATCCGCCCATAATTACGGCATCTGGTGGTTTGAGCAACAAAAGACAGCAAAAGAGATCCGGTTCATTAAACATGCTCTTTTTCCCAGGCTCTTTTCCGAGTCGCACAACCTGTATATGGCTGACATAAACGGCGATGGCTATCCTGATCTTATAACGGGCAAAAGACATTATGCGCATAACGGGGGCGACCCCGGTGCTGAGGAGCCTTCTGTTTTATACTGGATAGAATGTATCCCGGGTAAGGCACCCCGGTTTACTCCTCACCTGATCGATTCCGCTTCCGGAGCCGGTCTGCATCTTGTTGTGACGGACATCAATAAGGATGGCCGGCCGGATATTATTACCGGGAATAAGAACGGCGTGTTTATTTTTGAACAGCTCAAATAGTCTTTACCTGTTTTTATAGTTCTTTTTCTGCACCTATTTTTCATAAACAAAAACAGCCGACCTTGCAGGTATCGTAACGGATCCGTTGCTGGGTTGTGGCGTAAGATCCTCCGGTGAAACAGATGCTAAAGAAGCTGGTCCGGTCTTTTCAAAACGCGCGGTAACAGTAATCTCTTTTTTCAGATCGTTATTCACGATCACCATTCCCCACTTGTGCTCATTTGATTTCCGGAATACGGAATAGGAACTATACGGCTGATCTCCGGCCTTTACAGTGGCATGCAGGGTATCCATAAATATACCGTCCCATAAAAAGCTTTTATATTGCTTTCTGAGTTCATCGATCTTTTTTCCATATTCCAGTGTAAGCGGAAAGTCTGTTACATGACCTTTAAAATTATAGGGCTCATAGCTGATCACATAATTGTACCTTAAACAGCCATTCAGCGTTAAGCGGTCATTAAAGCCCGTTACGGCAACCATTATCAACCCGTTCGGATCGATGTATCGTTTAACCGGGATATGATTGGTAGGGTCAAACCGGAAATAAGCCATCTGGTAATATTGATTTTCTATATCATAGTTGGCTTCGCCGGTATACATATAATCGGGATTTACCTTCTTTGAGATCTGGTAGAACTGTTTTACCAATGGCACATCTCCCGCAAAGACCAGCGCAGGCACCCGGTGGCCGTGGGTCTTGTCAAAACAATAGTACGTACCTCCGTGATGCTGGTTCTCATCATACAACATTCCGGATGCTCCCAGGTCAACCACTTTCTGGAACTCTTTTGAAGCGATCGCCCGCCATTTCTCAGACAGGTGACACATAGGGATCAGACGATGTGTGTTGATGTCATTTAACTGTACCGGGGAAAAATACTGATCACCGGACGATACATGATACAAACCATAGGGATCTTTAACGGCATACCGATACAGTTCTTTCTGAAACCAGTCAGTCGTCTGATCAGACCAGGTATACTTATTGAACAGGTTGATGTGTACGCCCATCGCTTCTACCTCCCGGATCGCTTTTTTCAGTTCTTCCGTGGTTCCTAAACGGGGATCGGTATCATGAGCAGGATAATTACAATCCTGTCCGCCGATATTCCAGCCAACCAGCTGGATGGCATCAATCTTATGCTGCGCACATTCCCGGCCATATTGTACAATATCCCTGTATTTGATCATGGGTTCGTCTTCGGGAGAATTGACCTGCAATTGCTGCCAGGAATGCACTTTTGAAGCCCATTGAGGAATGGCAGGCGCCCGGAACCATGTTTTGCGCCACGCTTTATAAATATCAGCGCCTTTTTGCCAATTCCCCTTGTATGGGGCCAGCACGATCTTTGACAGCTGAAACGTTTCTCCCGGCCGGATATAAGGGAAGTGCCATACATTGCATTCGATCCGGACCGGTTGTCCATTTGTTTCCGTTGCATCGGGAACAGTGCCCGTGCCACCCACTCCGCTCATATAGGAAAGCCCCCAGCCCGGTTTCAGTTCAAAGGTCCAGCTGATCATTTCTTTAAAAGAAGTATCATGACAACCCAGGTACATGCCCTGCTCCCCGCTTCCGATCAGCATGAATAATTGCGGGATGGTAAAATTCATCGTTGGGTAGTAATCTCCGAAATACCCTCTCCGGTTCGGGAAAAAGGGCATTAAGGACGATTTATTCAGGCCATCGTAGCCCACATTCATACATTCAAATTTTGCATCGCTGCCGGCTCCCGGGTTCGCAACATCGCCAATGACCGGATAAGCCACCGCTTCTATGGTATAAGGAGACTTGTTCCGGATGTTCATATCAAATGAAATCCCGCTTTCCGTCAGCTGCACCTTCCCTTCTAACGACATGCTCATCGTACCACCATGCTCGCTTTTAACCGAGGTCCATAAAAAGACAATTGCATGCTCCTCTTTTAATAACCTGTAGGAGTTCAGCTTTTGCCGGCTGCCATATACAATATTATTTCTTCGCCGGGGAACGGGTACCATCAGGTTAAAGGATAATCCCAGTTCCGGCCGGTTCTGGATGCTCCATCCTGTTTTTTTATTCATTAATCCGGTAAGGGCACCATTACGTGTATCAAATACTGCTTTTACAGCGTCGTTCTCAAGCACAATTGTATTATTGTCTTCAGCAAAACAAGAGCGGTTTAACAGAATAAACAGTACCAGCAGTATACTCTTTTTTATCATTCCCGGTAATTTTTTTAAGCTTCCTTTTTATTTTTTTCAGCACTATTTTTTATTCTGCACGGCTAAAGGCACCCTTACAATTACGGCCGAAGCAGCTGCCAGCTCCACC
>DASVMC010000758.1:0-3309 GCA_036384555.1 Niabella sp.
AGCGTCCGGCAGCGAGTCCTTTGCTTCATTGAGCAATTGAAGGATATAATCAAAACATTCATCAACACTGTTCCGTGCTACTTTTACCTGTTCAATACCGGCATCAACCGGAAGATTTTCTTTTATAAGTGGTATGGGGCCGTACATACGCAGGAGGCAGAAGTGGTACCATGCTTTTAAAAATTTTGCCTCTGCCGCCCAGTAAACATGTTCCGATGGCAGCAGGTTAGGCACTTTACCTACGTTCTCCAAAAAGATATTACAGTCGCGTATAGCCTGGTACCAGGACACCCAATATTGCTGACCGATGGGGGTCACAAAATTCTGGTTGCCCCGGGCGATGCCAAACATATTGCCCAGGGTACTCCACCGGCTTTCCAGCGGGATCATCTCATCCCCGGCCGTTAGCGCCGGGTTCTGGCCAGCCTCTGCATCTTTAAGCATATAGGAATAGCAGGTGTATAAATATTTCTGAGCCTGGGTACGTGTAGTAAACGCATTTTCTATTGTTGCCACATTATCGGGAACAATGTCCAGGTACTTTTTGCAGGAGCAGATCAGCAGGCTGCAACACAGCCAGCCGGTGAGTCTTATAAGGGATAATTTTTTCATTATAAAGATTTATACCAGATCATTCAGGTAAGATTGCTGTTAATTAAACGTCACGTTCAGACCTATGTTAAATACTTTCTGTATGGGATACCCCAGGCCGTTGCCCGCCATTTCCGGATCCCAAAGCCGGAACTTGCTGAACGTAAGCAGGTTCATGGCATTCACATAAAGACGCAGGTTGGTAGCATGTAATTTTTTCTGAAAACTCTGCGGGAAGGTATATCCCAGTTCCACCTGCTTCAACCGTAAAAACGCTCCATCACGCATGAACCAGGTACTGGTGCGGGTATTATTCGTCTGTACATTTTGGGTAAGGCCCTGGTTCTCGCTCAGGCGCGGCCAAAGAGCGTAGACATTCTGGTTCGATTCAGACCAGTAGTTATCGGCATAGGCCTTTAGTAACTGCGTCTGATTAAAGAACGGTGCCGTACCCGTATAAAACCCATTTGCATCAAATCCCGATACATTGATCCAAAAGGATTCCCGGGCAATGCCGTTAAAGAACAGGGAAACATCGAAACTCTTAAACCCTGATGAAATACCAAACCCGTAATTGATCTCGGGGGTAGTGGGATATCCGATAGGCGCCATATCTGCTTCCGTAATTTGCCCGTCATTATTAATGTCCAGGTACTTGATATCCCCTCCCAGTACTTCGTCAATTGAATTCTGGCTGGGTGAATTCCTGGCTTCGGCATCATCAATAAATAACCGCTCGGCTATATAACCGTATACCTGGCCGATAGGCTGACCTACATGTGACCGGTAAGCTTCCGCATAGGCGGGTTCTTCGTAAACATCATACCGGCTTCTGGCATAGGTAAAATTGGCAAGCGCCGAGATCCAGAGATCTTTATTTACTGTTTTTTTGTAATCGAGCGAAGCATCAATTCCTTTTGAAGATGCCTGGCCTACATTGGCCCGGTTCACTGCCGAAAGCCCCATGGTAGCAGGCACATAAGCGCGATCCATTAAAATATTCTTTCTTTTTTGCAGGAAATAATCGGCTTTTATATTCAGATCATTAAAGAGTTCCAGCTCCAGGCCATAGTTTTGCTGTATAGATGTTTCCCACTGAATATTAGGATTAGCGTAACGGTTCACCAGTACTCCGTTAATGGCTCCCCCTTCGGTAAGACCAAATTTTGCTGCCCGGGCAGCGCTGCTCATATTGACATCCGAAAGGTAAAAAAAGCGGTCATCGGCGCTTCCGATCGCATCATTCCCTATGAGGCCATAGGTAGCACGAAATTTAAGGTTAGACACGACAGGCAGCAACGGCTCAAAGAAATGCTCATTGGATACCGTCCAGGCAGCGCCAACGGAAGGGAAAAATCCATATCGGTTCTTTGCAGCAAACCGCTCGGAGCCATTATATCCAAAATTGAATTCTGCATAATACCGGCTATCATAACCATAAGTAGCCCTGCCCGATAAACCTATATTCCGGAAAGGGAGTGATTTTTGTAAACTGCCGGCATTAGCAGAAAGGCGCTGGTTCACCATATACACCAGCAAACCACTAATATTGTGTTTTTGATTGAAGGTTCGGTTATAATCAAGCTGTGATTGCAGATAAAAAAAGGTCTCAATGGTCTTATCGCCTTCTTTATAGCCTAAATATTCGGTTCCGGTCTGTTCATTCAGTGGCAGCAAACTATACGAATGACTGGAAAGATCATAGCTGCCTACCTGGTAAAAATAGGGCTCATAAAATCTTGACACATCAAAGAAAGAAGTGCGGTTGGTGTTCATCATGGTGTTCCAGGTAAGCCCTTTGATCAAAGAATTCAGGTTTTGCTTGATTTCTAACTGGGCCAGCATCAGCGACCGTGAATAATCTTTATACCCCTTTACCATATCAGCATAGGGGTTAATAAACGGACCATTCTGATTGGTTCCTCCAAACAATATGTGCCGGGTGGCTATGTTGGCTGAATCGGGAGGAAAATAAGCCGGGTAGGCTACGGGGTTCGCGTGCATTACCTTATAATACATTTCATCGCCGCTCAGTACCGGACCGGTATAATCATCAAAGTTTCCGTTCAGCCGGACAGTGAGCATGGTGGACTTTGTAACATCGATATCAATATTGGACCGCAGGGTATAGCTTTTTAAATTGATATTGTTATTAAAATTATTCCGCCTGTCCACATTCAGCACTCCGTTATCTTTATTAAAGGACCCTGAAATAAAGTACCGGGCGACTCCTCCGCCTCCGCTCACATTCAGGTTATACCGTTGGTTAACTGCATAGTCTTTGAACAGCAGTTTCCGCCAGTTAACTGCTGGAAAAATATACGGATCGGCACCCGCTTTGGCAGTTTGCTCAATTTTTTCCTGGGAGTATAACAACTCAATGTTTCCACGCGTGGCCCTGGCTTCGTTAGCCAGCTTCATGTAGGTTACCGGGTCAGCCAGTTCTACATTTTTTGTTGGTGTTGCAACAGAGTTCTCTACACGAAAAGAGATCTTGGCCTTTCCTACAACACCTTTTTTTGTGGTTACCAGTATTACCCCATTGGCGCCCCTTGCGCCATATACTGCGGTAGAGGTGGCATCTTTCAGGATCGAAAAAGTAGCAATATCATCCGGCTGCAACCTTGCCAGGTCAGTTGTGGTGAGTTCAATTCCGTCTATCAGTATCAACGGATCGCGTTTATACCCAAAAGTGGTAACGCCTCTTATAAAAAACTC
>DASVMC010000759.1:0-2448 GCA_036384555.1 Niabella sp.
CGGTACCTTTTTATATTCGATATTAACGGGCTCCTGTAAAAAACGGGTACGTCAAACTGCTTCATACCGCAAAATTAATCTTTATATTTTTAAGTAGCTGGTTTAAAGCGGATGTCTGCAGGTCAACCGGGGCTGGCGTTATCCGGCATCCGGAAATTTAAGTGATACAGTACTGTGTGACCGGCAAAATTGAAAAATAGTTATCTTCAGTAAAAGAATTGCCATGAGAGTCCTATATTTAGCAATCGGTTTCATTTTTATTGGGGTTTCCTGTAAGCTGATGCCCAGGCAGGATGCTCAGAAAGATACGAAAGAAAAAAGAACAACTATGGATCGGGGAAAGACAGATTGGATACATACTACCAGTATTTATGAGGTAAACATCCGCCAATATACACCGGAGGGAACATTTAAAGCGTTTGCGGCAGCATTGCCGAGATTAAAAGATATGGGCGTTCAGACACTCTGGTTCATGCCGGTTACTCCTATTGCGAAGGAAAAGAGAAAGGGAACGCTGGGCAGCTATTATGCCTGTTCCGATTATACATCCGTTAATCCTGAATTTGGAACCTTACAGGATTTTCAGCAATTGGTAAAAGAAGCGCATACAATGGGCTTTAAAGTAATTATAGATTGGGTGGCGAATCATACGGGATGGGACCATGTATGGACAAAGCAGCATCCTGATTATTATTTGCACGACAGCGATGGCCGTTTTCATGCAGCAAGCGGTATGGATGATATTATAGAGCTGGATTATAAAAACCCTGCATTGCGGAAAGCGATGATTGATGCCATGAAATTTTGGATACAGCAGGCTGATATTGATGGGTTTCGCTGTGATCTTGCTTCCTGGGTAGAACTTGATTTCTGGCAGGAGGCCCGGCCGCAGCTGGATGCCGTTAAGCCATTATTCTGGCTGGGTGAATTTGATGAGCTGGAAAATCCGGATTACGGTAAGGTATTCCAGGCCAGCTATTCCTGGAAATGGATGCATAAAACAGAAGAATTCTTTAAACAAAAACAGCCGCTTTCGGAATTGTATGACCTGCTGCTGCAATATAATACCATCGGCGATTCCAGTATGCGTGCATGGTTTACCAGCAACCATGACGAAAACAGCTGGAACGGGACAGAATATGAGAAATACGGACCGCTGGCAGTACCACTGGCCGTGTTCAGCTGTACCTGGAACGGTGTTCCTCTTATTTATAGCGGGCAGGAACTGCCTTTAAAAGACAAGCGCCTGCAATTTTTTGATAAAGATCCGATTCCCTGGCCTTCAAAAGACATCAGCCGGGAGAACGGACTGGAGCTGCAGGAATTTTATAAGGTATTGCTGCACCTGCATGCCGGCAACCCTGCGCTTCGTGGCGGCGATCCTTCAGTAGTGACGTATAAATTAACCACTACTGCTGATGATAAGGTTTTTGCATACCTGCGAAAGAACGGTAATGATGAAGTGCTGGTCGTACTGAATTTTTCAGGCGACGGACCTTTGCATTTTAAGATTACAGATACCCATTTATCCGGCGGGTTTGTGAATGCATTTTCCGGTGCTGCCGGTAAGTTTACTGCCGGGAACGATTTTGAACTACCGCCGTATGGTTACCTGGTTTATGTAAAGCAATAATCATTTTTCCGGTCCGGATCAGGAAGCCCGTGTGCCGCAACAGCACACAGGAAGCGGCCACTCAGTTCTTCAATCTCAGAACCGGTACCGTTGTATTCCAGGCAATTTGCTTACCCACACTTTTATGAAATAATCCAGAAAAGAATCCTCTTTCATGATGCGTGAATACCAGTAATGAAACAGCGTTTTGTGCTACAAATGATTCCAGGCCGGTGGCCACATTGTCCGCTTTTATAAAATGGAAAGTAGGATTCAGGCGCTCAAGCAATGCTTTTATAGCGCTTATGCGTTCCTGGCTGGCCGGGTCGCCGGCCTCCTTATTTATGGTGACGATATGCAGTTCGTTTATTCCCGTAGTATTCAGAAATGCTTCCAGCTGATGAAGGGTTGCTTCTTTTAATAATTCCAGGTCGGAAGCAAGAGCGATTTTACTAAGCCCTGTAACGGCCGCTTTGTCAGGAATGATGAGCAACGGCCGGTCAATACCTTCAATGGCTTTTATTGCATTACTGCCAATAAGCATTTTTTCGATACCGGATTTTCCTTTAATTCCCATTACAACAAGATCAACCGGTTCTTTTTCTGAGATCTCATTTGCAACGTCTCCCAAAAAGCCTTCTTTAACAAGCGTTGTAATGGGCATATTGGTGTTCAGCGCATCCAGTTGTTCTTTTACCTTTAGAATCTGCTCCTGGTTGCCTTTTTCAATTAAGGAAGTCTCTTCCATAATCAGTGAATAATCCATCATATTGGGTGTTCCGTCCGGAGCAAAACCGCTACCCGGGTCTGAAGGCAATAAGACCGGCGGCTCAAAA
>DASVMC010000760.1:0-3488 GCA_036384555.1 Niabella sp.
GCGGCAGTTTCGTAGGTGGCTTTAAAACTCTTGATTCTGCTGCTTATAAAGGAATTCCGCAGAACATACAGGAATATATAATTGCAAATTTCTCTGTCATTGACTTTCAAAGATCGTTTGCAAAGTATCGTTCTGGGAAACTAACAGCTATGGATTTCGCTGCCAAATTTAAAGGTTCTATTTTTGATTCCAGTTTTTTTACAAAAAATCCTAATATACCTATCATCTCTATTGTTAGAGGTGTTGATCATCTTGGGAAAGAAATAATTATAGTCGACAAAAATGGTAATAAAGACTTTTCAGATGATGTTGTAATAGTGCTACCGGATTGGTATAAAACAAAACGTTCACTACGGAAAGCAGATTTAGACAGCCTTCCTTTGATAACGATTCCTTATACTATCAAATGGAGGAATGCAATATACCATCTTGAAAATAAATTCAAGATCATAGGGTGGAACAGCGGTGTTGAATATGCAGAATCCTTTTTTAATAAACATCCGATCGATATTGTTTCTTTCGGGCATAAGGAAGGAGAGTTTTTCATTGAAGGAAAGCAATTCCGTGTAGCAGCAAGTAATCAATTATCACTATCCAATTATTATCCGGAATATACACAGGTAACCATCTCAGAAGGAGCTCAACCTTTTAAAAATTTCTCCGTAGCTAATCTGCCTTATAAAATTTCTGAATCTTTTTATTGGAAAGACTACGAAATAAAATTTGATAGTGTTGCCCCTTTCGGAGATACCATTTGGTATCGCTTAAGAAAAAACGCTATACCGCCTACAGGTTACCGTATAGGGGAATTCGCCCCTGAAATAAGGTCACAGGATATCCAAACAGGCCAAAAAGTTCAACTTTCCAGTAAAAAAGGAAAATATGTGTTGCTCGATTTTTGGGCCACATGGTGTATTCCCTGTATGGAAATCATACCATTAATGGAAGAGTTAAATACCAACAAGCCAATAGCCAATTTAGAAATCATAGGAATAGCTTTTGATGATTTGAAAGACCTGGATAATGTGAGAAAGTTTACTTTCGAACATCGCACAAACAAATGGTTACAATTACTTGACGACAAAAGCTCACCCGATTTCAGCCTATCAATTTTAAAGAAGTATCGCATAGATGCCATTCCCGCTTATGTTTTAATCGACCCAGAAGGCAAAATTATTTTCAGAGGAAATGGAAAGAGTGATTTCGAAAGACTGACTGATCTTATTGCAAAGCTCAAATATTAATATTAGAAAGTTCATATTAGTTACAGATTTGTTATATGAGCTCATTCTATCATTTAATTCTCATTGTTAATTCATTTATAAAGTGTCCATGACATACCAGGGTACTGCAGAATGGAATAATAAAAATTGTTTTATAGCTACAAAATAATTTTTTAGCACTTACAGAAAAGTAAATCACTTGTGATCTTCCGCCAGACAGAAGCATCACCCGAAATGGGTTTGCGGAGCGATGCCATGAACGAGCTTCTTTACCGGAAAAGCGGGTTTCTTACAAAATGGGCACTGCCTGTATTTGTAATGATACTGGGACTTATTGTAGCGGGTAGCTGGTTTATTCATTATCCGGATATTGTCCTTAGCCGCGCAACCATCATTGCAGCCAATGTGCCCAAAGAAATATTAACACGCCAGGAAGGCCGCCTTGTAAAACTATTTGTTACGAATGGGCAGCCTGTTACAACAGGCACTGTTATCGGGTATACCGAAAGCAATGCCAGCCATGAACAGGTATTATCTTTACATGCTAAACTGGATTCCACGCTCAACGAATTACAAACAAATGATACTACTGATGTTGCCCTTCGGTTCAAAGACCAGATGCATTCACTGGGGGAACTGCAACAAGGTTACCAGCAATTTATGACCGCTTACCAACAGTTTGCCGATTATATCGGCAATGGTTACTATATCCGGAAAAGACGGATGTTATCCGGCGACCTGGATTACCTGAAAAGAAACAAGGAAATCATGCAGGAGCAAAAAAGTTTGCTCCAGAAAGACCTGCAGTTGTCTGAAGAAAACTATGCAGCCAATGAAAAACTGGCCAGGCAAAAAGTGATCTCTAAACTGGATGAACGAACTGAACAGAGCAAACTGCTGAACAAACAACTCACTATCCCTCAAATAAATGCGAGCTTGTTGTCCAATGAGACTTTGCAGAGAGAAAAGAACAAAGAAATCGCCGAACTGGAGCACACCATTGCGCAGCAGAAAATACTGTTTCAGCAACAGATCCTAACCATCCAGAGTGCTGTACAGGATTGGATAAAAAAATACATCATTATCTCCCCCTCAGATGGAAATATCAACTTCTTACTGCCCTTACAGGAAAACAGCTATTTCCCTGCAAATAAGCTTTTAGGCTACGTTAATCCTTCCACAACCGCTTATTATGCTGAAGCTAACCTTCCCCAGAATAATTTTGGGAAAGTGGCAGAAGGGCAACTTGTACAGCTCAGGTTCGATGCATACCCTTATGCTGAATTTGGCATCGTAAATGGAAAACTCGATTATATTACCGGCTTTGCTACAGACAGCGGGTTCCTGGCACATATACAATTGCCCAATGGCCTGTTCACGAACCAGCATAAAGAAATCTTATACAGAAACGGGTTGAAGGCAGAAGCCCGTATTATTACAAAAGACATGCGCTTACCAGAACGCCTCTTCAATAATATCCGCACCCTCCTGGAACAATAAACCCACTTATCAACCAGTCAACCTATCAACCACCCTCACCTCACTCACCGGGCTAAACGTATACCTATGCCCTGTCTTCACTTCCACACACTCATACCGCTTCCTTCTCTTGGCGCCTTTGCGGAATATCCTTCCGTCATCCATCCGGAATAATGCGCCTTCGGGTACTTCCGCTACCGGCAGATAGCCTTCTTTTTTGTGAATATCATATCTGCGTAATACCAGCAGCAGGTCTGTTTCTCCGTTGGCGGTGGCTGCGGGGTTCAGTATGGATTTGCGCAATGCTTTTTCAATATCGGCGGGGAATGTGTTGTGCTGTACAAAATCCACGAGCAGTGAACTGTAGCATTTCTTCCATTCCATTCCATGCGCTTCTACCCTGTTGCGGAACTGCTCGAATACCAGCAGGTGCGCCAGTTCATGCAACAGTCTGATCAGGAATTCATAGGGATTCAGATTGCCGTTGATGCTGATGCGGTGGTTACCGCCCCATCCCGCATGGCGGTAATCGCCCAGCACCGACCTGCGCTCCCGGGTTATGGTCAGGTGTACTTTATAGTGGTCGAGGTACTGCACCACATGCGCAAAACTTCCTTCGGGCAGGAATTTCGCCAGGGCCTGCATGGGATGTTCTGTAACAGGCATTATTTTTTCCGGTTCAGTCGTAAAGCAATCCGCACCTCCAGCCAGGTGTACAATACATACAATCCCATGCCTGTATAAATAGCCGGTGCATTGCGCTGCTCGCCCGCAGAGCTAAGATAG
>DASVMC010000761.1:0-5914 GCA_036384555.1 Niabella sp.
ATGCTTGTTTCTGTGCCCGAAAAACCACCGAAAAGCCGGAGATTATTTCTTTTGATATCAAAAAACGCGTCCCTGTTATTGCTTGCTGAGGGATAGTAAGTGCCTTTGGCAACCCATATTTGTGTAATGGCGGCATTGGCATTTGCGGCGTCAAGTGCGCTGCTCAGACTTTTATATGCACTGGACCAGGAAGCACCATCATTGGCTCCGGTTGCAGAAGCATCTACATAGATCGTTTGCGCAGCAGATAATTCGGGTACTGCAAGAAGGACTGCTGTAAGGGCGATAAAAAATAAGCGTTTCATATGCTGTTTGTGGTAATGAGTATGCTGTTTTCAGTTCCGGAGGTTGTATGATCCCGGAGCGGACCAGAAGGCGTTTGTATTGTAAATATGCGACAGCAGGGAATAAAAAACCAAATAAATGCGGGACGAAAACAGGACAAGGGGGAGGACAAAATACGGACAGAACGGCATCCCCGCTACTTTAGTGCATCCCGGCACTTTCTAAAGAAGCAATCTGCTCTTCAAGCAGCTGGTCGGAATCCAGATTTAAGGCAGAACGCAGACGGCGCTTGCTGCGGGCAACGCTGTCTTTGCTGATTCCCAGTGTGCCGGCGATCTGATAATTGGTCAGCTTCAGAAATAGGAGGGCTGCCAGGCGCTCCATAGCGGGAGTCAGGTTATCCATACGCTGACGCAGATTGCCAAAAAATGCAGGATAAGCTTTTGAAAACTGATCGCGGAATTTTTCCCAGTCTGCTTCGGTAAGCAGGGAATAGGAGCGTAATTGTTCTGATGAGGTGGTGCTATCAGTTGCCTGTCTGTTTAGCTGTTGTTCCAGTGAACTGATCAGCGTGTTTTTTTCTATGATATTCCGGGCAAACAATGCTATTTTTTCACGGGCTTCGTGTACCTCTCTTTTTGTGGCGGCGTGCTTAAGCTCTATAACACGGAGCCGGTATTGTTCTTTCACTCTTTTGCGGTTGTATAAAAGAAGAAGAATAATGAGGATAAGGCCCGCGCCTGTCAGGATCGCATTGCGGGTGTTTTTTTCCCTGATAGCTATAGATTGTGTCAATACCAGTGAATGCTGCAGGTTGTCGAAAGCGATCTGGGCTTTTATTACGGAAAATTCGCTCTTTTTATGGATGTCACGTGCCAGTTGCTCATAGCTGTTCTGTATATCGTAGTATTTGAATGCGCTGTCTGCGGAGCCTGTTTGGCGGTAAAGCTTGCTCAGCCATCCGGCTGCTGCTATAACTTCAGGGTAAAAGCGATGAGCCAGGGCAATTTCAAAAGCCTGGCGGGCGGCAGTCAATGCGGGTACATACTGTTTTTGATAAAAATAAAACGCTGCCAGCGCATTTTGCGCCATAGCCATGTTCAGAGAATCGGGGTATCCCCGGCTTTTTTGCAGGTATTCCTCAAGCAGCGGGAATGCAGCCATATAATTACCTTCTCCGATAAGTATTTGCCCGATGTTGCCCCTGGCAATACCTTCCCAGAGACGCCGGAATCTGGCGTCGGGTTCTTCTTTCAACGCATCGAGCAGCTGATCGTAGTACCACCGGGCACTGTCGTACCGCTCCAGTTTTTTATAAGCAGCCCCTAAAATATCACATTGGAAGATATATACACGGGGATCACGATGCAGGGTATCAATATTCCACAAACTGATGCATTGCCTCCCGTAGCGTATTGAGCGCTGATAGTCTTCCTGCGTGTACAGGGTTGAACTAACTCCAAAAAAGCGGTTTTGTGTATAAGGGAAATATTGAAATCCTGTTTTTTGCTGGATCTCCAGGGCCTTTAGATTGTACAACAAATTTGTTTCCGGAGAGGGGGGAATATCGGCGCGGATGCTGTACAACTCAGCATTGAGCTGATCGTCCTGCAAGGGATAGGCCTGTTTAACAGCTTCATCAATAGCTGTATAATATTTTCTTTCAAAGCCATATTCCCGTGCGGCCATTATTTCAAACATGAGCAACCGTACTTCCAGCCTCCTGTCGGGGTGCTTTTTTAAATAACGCCGTAACTGGCTGATATCCTGCAGGTATTTTTTTCTGTACGCGGTATCATTTTTATGGATCAGCAGTGAATCAAAGAAACTTTGTGAACGATAGCTTTGTGTGCGGTCCGTTATCTTCCAGGCTGTAATATAAGGCGCAATTGCAGCATCCTGGGCAAAAGAGGGCATATATTGCAGCACCAGCCAAAAGCAGATTATCAATTTCACAGCATAAACTTCGGATTGTAAATATAAAACATTGAACCGGCTACATAAAAGTTAATCCTCAATAATTACAACTGCTGCTGCAATGTTTTTTAAATGGCTTAAGGATATTTTTATCTTATCCAGGGAAATATGTTCTAAGGTTTGCGCTGTTTGCCCTTTTAATTGTAATTCCGGTTTCCCTTTTTCATCCCCCAGGATAATGATTTCATTAAAAAGAGTACCTTCCAGCCACCCTGTTCCCAGTGCTTTAAAAAAAGCTTCTTTGGCGGCGAACCGGGCTGCATAGTGCTCGTATTTATGTGTTTTAGGTTCGCAGTAAGCTATTTCCTCTTCCGAAAAGATAAGCTCGCGAAATCCCTGCTCCTTTTGAATTTTTTCTGCTACACGTTCTGTTTCTATTACGTCAAGGCCGATTCCTGTGATCATATTCTTAATTTTAGGCCCGTGCAACCGCCGGGCTGGTTGAATGTTCAGCGTTGCCGGCTCCCTTTCAGCAGGATCGTTCCCCCGGCACTGCAATCTAATACAATATTGTTGGTACCCGTTTCAATAACCCGGATATTGTGCTGCGCTGCAATTGTCATTTTAGAAAAAGGGAGTTGAAATGTGGCGCGGCCTCCTTTTTCTGAAACAATTCTTATAGTGGTGGCAGTACCCTCTCTTATCTCTCCGCTGACAAGGAAAGCTCCCTGAGCCCGGAGATTTCTAAAGCGCAGTTCTTTCCAGCCGGATGGCACCGCCGGAAAAATCTGCACATATCCCTGTTTACTCTGTAGCAGTAATTCCTGTACGCCCTGGGCGAAGGCAAAATTTCCCTCTAACGTGAAGGGACGATAAGTGAAATCGGAATACTGTCCTCCTTTTTGATCGCCATTTAAATGAAAGCTATTGGGTGAGCAGAAATTAGAGGCAAAGATCTGTAATTGCCGCAGTGCGCTGTCTGCTTTACCAGCCCGTGCATATAAGGCAGCCATCCAGCTGAATGAATAACCACACCAGGCCCGGGTACCTTTTGCTCCAATATGCTGCAGGGAACGGTCAATAAGCATTTTGTCCTTTGGGTGGGCCACATCCAGTAAGGCAAGTGGATAAATGGCCATATAAGGTGAAAAATGACGATGTGAAGATTCCATATCCTGCCCCGGCGCAATAGTAAGCCCGGTATTATTGGTGTCATACTCCGGAAGTGTTGCAAGCAGTGTTTCCCAGTGGGTAGCTTCCGTGTTTTTAGCCATTGCCTTTGCCGTTTCGATAGCTGCAGTAAATAAGAATTTTGCCAGTGACAGATCATAATTGGTCCAGTTCAGAAACCATGCATTTATAGAGTTGTCATTGTACTCCGGACTGGAACTCAGGGGAAGTTTCCTGATCCCGTTCTGCAGCCGGGTACCGTTTTCCAGATAAGTGGCTACCGCCTGAATATAAGGATAGGCCCTGTCTCTCAAAAAATGCGCATCCATTGAATATTTCCACTGCCAGTAAAAGTGTTGGGCGCACCAGGCACCAATGGTAGGCGATAAAGAATATTGGATCCACCCACCCATCGGATCTCCGTTCAAAGTAACAACGCCCGGCACATTCAGTCCTTCTACTCCGAAGTACTGCCTGGTATATTGCTGGTTCTTAGACCGGATCTTCCAAAGCCAGTCGGTGAATGTAGCGGCTTCCTGCAGGTGATTACCGGTGTAAGCCGGCCAGTAGCTCAGTTGTGTATTCAGGTCATTATGAAAATCTCCTTTCCAGGGGGGTAAGCTGCCATTATCCGCGGTCCATATAGCCTGCAGGGTGATGGCCGGTGCTCCTTTCCGGCTTACGGCTCCCAGCTTATATAGCTCAAGATAATACTGCTTCTCAATAGACGGATCGGGAAGCTGCACCGAAGACTGATTCCAGAAATTTTTCCACCATTGAATATGGGTTTTCAGCAGGTCGGATGTTTTTGAGTTATTGTCCAGGCCGGTTAAAACAGCGGGCTTATTGTTTGTAATGGTCCAGCTGCCAACAAGCGTATGAGGCCCTTGCTGCCTCCATTGAATCAAAACCTCAAAATAATTAGTATTGTAGGTAGGTTGGTGGTAACGGATGGTATTGTTGTAAGTGGTAACGGTTCCCCCGGGATAGCCTAATTTCTCAAGGCCTTCTCCGGAATGACTGTTGTCATTTTCATTATGAGTCACGCCTGTTTTGTAGTTGTGGATCTCCAGTTCCGGAACCAGGGTTTGTATGATTGTTTCCGGCGCGTTCTTAAATTCGAAATACCCTGTTTGCTGTGTAGCGTGGATGTAACAGGTGAAAATGGCTCCGGATCTAAATGAAATGGTATTGACAGCGGTCTGAATATCCAGTGTGTTCGTCAATACTTCTCCCAGGCCGGCAAGGTGAAACTGCAATGCCGCCGCCGGCAATTTGGTAGGGTAGGGTGTGTTATCATAAGGCCAGTCACCCAGTTGCTGAACCGGTTTATAGTCCTTTTTTAAGACTTGCTGCTCCACCCATTTGAAATTGAACCGGGAGAGGTCAAGTGCCGGCCGTTCATCCCAGAGATCCGCCCGGTCAAGTGATAGACGCAGTTTCCCGTTTTTTTGCCAGATCAACGCGCCCAGCATTCCGTTACCCAGGGGCATTGCTTCCTCCCAGCGGGAACTGAGCTTTGAAAAAACCAGATTATGCTTTTGGCCGGGCTGGCCCCGCCCCTTTTGGAACAGCAGGAAACAAAGCAGTAATACCGGCAATCGTTTTATAAATGGGATCATAAGCCGAACTTAAACTATTTTGCCGGTATAAGAACCGGATTTGCTGGTGCAAACGGTTACATGCAACTATTATCCTTTTCACGGTACCGGGTCATATCCGCTTCCACCCCATGGATGGCAACGGGAAATACGTTTTAATGAGAGCCAGAACCCCTTGAGAGGGCCGTATTTTTTAAAGGCCTCCAATGCATAATGACTACAGGTAGGTGTGTACCTGCACTTGGGGGCCATCCAGGGAGAAATAACCAGCTGGTAGAACCGTATGAGTATAATAAAGGGAAAGCTTAGTATCTTATACAGCCACTTCATTTAATTGCTTCAGTAATTTTTTTAACGTTACTCCCACCGATTTATAAACCATTTCATAGTCCGGCAGTTCCTTTCCGGTAAATAACAGGAAAACAGACAGGTTGGTTGATTGTTGAAAAACATATTCCTTTAAAGACTGCTGCTGCAGCCGATAGGCCTCCCGTAGTAACCGCTTGATCCGGTTCCGGTCAACTGCTTTTTTGAAGTTGCGCCCACTAACGCCTACGCCACATTTTATAAAACCACCCCCGACAGGTTCTTTGACATACAGCAGTTTTAACGAGCCGGAGTGAATTCGTTTACCCGAGCTAAAAAGCTCCTGCAATTTTTTCCGGCTCTTGAGCCGTTCTTCTTTTGGAAAAGTATATTTTATGAAACCGGTCATGAATTGATGCAAAAATAGCCAAGTATGTGCATTTTTGGGGAAAACGAATTAATGGGTTGTATTGCTTACTAACCGGATAATATTTGTGAAAAAGGGATCGGAAAAAGCACTATGTTAGTAGTATGCTTCGATTTTTATTGTTCGTCTTTATTGTATTGGCCGGTGTTGTAACCGGTTCTGCCCAGTCGCAATTTTATATTGCTGTGAACGGGAGCGATACCAACCC